>JBATUU010000270.1:0-37052 GCA_049671385.1 Ornithinimicrobium sp.
GGTCCACCGGCTCCGGCAAGACCACCGCTATCTCTTTGGTGACACGGTTGTATGACGCCAGCTCCGGAAGTGTTCGTCTGAACGGTGTGGACGTGCGGGACGCCGGGCTCGAAGACGTGTGGTCCAAGGTCGGCCTAGTGCCGCAGCAGCCCTATCTGTTCTCTGGCACTGTCGCATCGAATCTTCGGTACGGAGACCCGGAGGCTAGCGACGAGGAACTGCGCGAGGCGCTGCGGGTCGCCCAGGCCGATGACTTCGTACAGCGGATGACCGGCGGATTGCAGGCCCCTATCGCCCAAGGCGGAACCACCGTCTCTGGTGGCCAACGTCAGCGTCTGGCGATCGCTCGAGCACTGGTCAAACGGCCGGAGGTGTATATCTTCGATGACTCGTTCTCGGCCTTGGACGTCGCCACCGATGCCCGGCTGCGGGCCGCGCTCACCACGCTGACGACGACCTCGACCGTGCTCGTGGTCGCCCAACGCGTCTCGACCATTGTGGGTGCCGACCAGATCATCGTGCTGGAGGACGGCGCCGTGGTGGGGCGCGGCACACACGACGAGCTGCACGCCAACAATGCGACGTACCAGCAGATCGTGGCCTCACAACTGACCGCCGAGGGGGTGGCCGAGTGAGTGAAGGGATGAAGTCGGCGGAGGAGAAGGCGGCCGAGGCCCGCCGAGGCCCGCCGATCCCGAGGCGGGGTCCCGGAGCTGGGATCGGCGCCCCGGTCGAGAAGCCGCTGAACTTCCGCGCTTCGGCCGGGCGACTGCTCGCTCTGTTGCGCCCGGACCGGATGGCTTTGCTCGCGGTGCTGGCGATGACCAGTATCAGCGTGATTCTCATCTCGGTGGGGCCGTTGATCTTGGCGCGTGCCACCGACCTGATCTTTGCCGGGGTCTTCAGCGCGCGGATTGCGCCAGGCACGACGCAGCAAGAGGCCGTTCAGAATCTGCGCGACCAAGGCAACGACACCGTCGCCGACATCCTGGCGGCGATGGACAACGTCGTGCCGGGGCAGGGCATTGACTTCGACGGTGTGGCGCAGGTGCTCCTGCTCGCCTTGGTTCTCTATGTGATCGCTGCGCTGCTGTCCTGGGGCCAGGGCCGGCTGTTGGTTGTCGTCGTCAACCGGACCATCTTCAACCTCCGGCGCACTGTCGAGGACAAACTGCACCGGCTGCCGCTGCCCTACTTTGACCAGCAACCGCGAGGCGAGGTGCTGAGTCGGGTCACCAACGACATCGATAACGTCGCCCAAAGCCTGCAGCAGACCTTGAGTCAACTGTTGACGTCGCTGCTGACCGTGCTCGCGATGGTCACCATGATGTTCATCGTGTCCCCTCTGTTGGCGCTGGTGGCACTGATCACGATCCCGGTGGCGATCGGTCTGACCGCAGTGATCGGCAAACGCGCCCAGCGCCTCTTCATCCGTCAGTGGAAGCACACTGGTGAGGTCAATGGCGTCGTGGAGGAAGCCTTCACCGGCCACGAGTTGATCCAGGTGTTCGGCCGGCGACGCGAGGCGAAGGCACGCTTCGCCACGGCTAACGACGACTTGTATGAAGCCAGTTTCGGAGCCCAGTTCGTCTCCGGTCTCATCATGCCCACGATGATGTTCGTCGGAAACTTGAATTTCGTGGCGATTGCCGTGCTCGGCGGACTGCGCGTCGCCAGCGGCTCGATGAGCCTGGGTGAGGTGCAGGCGTTCATTCAATATTCGCGACAGTTCACCCAGCCACTGACGCAGGTGGCCTCCATGGCCAACCTGATGCAGTCGGGGGTGGCCTCGGCTGAGCGGGTTTTCCAGGTGCTCGACGCTCCGGAGCAGCAGGTCGAAAGCACCTCGCCCGAGGCGCTGGGCAGGGCGCGAGGACGGGTGTCGTTTGAGGATGTGAGCTTTTCCTACGCGAGCGATCAGTCGCTCATCGAAGACTTGGACTTGTGCGTCGAGCCGGGGCAGACCGTTGCGATCGTTGGGCCAACTGGTGCTGGCAAGACCACTTTGGTCAACCTGCTGATGCGGTTCTATGAGTTGAATCGCGGGCGCATCACCTTGGATGGCATCGACATCATTGACCTCACCCGCCGCGAACTGCGATCCAAAGTCGGGATGGTGTTGCAGGACGCCTGGTTGTTCGGCGGGTCGATCCGGGACAACATCGCCTACGGGCGACCTGAGGCGACGCACGAGCAGATCCTCGAAGCTGCTCAAGCGACCTACGTGGACCGGTTCGTTCGCTCGCTGCCCGAAGGCTACGACACGGTGCTGGACTCCGAGGGCGGCAGCGTGTCCGCGGGCGAGCGCCAGCTGATCACGATTGCTCGGGCCTTCTTGGTCGATCCGGCGTTGCTGATCTTGGACGAAGCAACCTCCTCGGTGGATACGCGCACAGAAGTGCTGTTGCAACATGCGATGAACGCGCTGCGGGCAGATCGGACATCGTTTGTGATCGCGCACCGGCTCTCCACCATCCGCGACGCCGATCTGATCCTGGTCATGGAAGACGGACGGATTGTCGAGCAGGGCTCCCACGATGACCTGCTCGCCGCGGGACGGGCTTATGCCGAGTTGTACCGAGCGCAGTTTGCCGCACCGGCTGAAGTCTTGTGAGGCGGTGAAAGACCGCCCTTCGCATAGAAGTTCGCCCTATAGGCCGCACTTTTGAGCCGAAGGCCGTCTTTCGGTGAACACAGATCGCCCTACAGCCAGTGAGCGCCTGAAGGCGTGAGCGGCACCGGCACAGGGGGGATTAGGTCGTACTGGGCTTGGGGTGCCCTTCAGAGGCTTGAACAATCACAATGCCTTCGCCGCTGAGCGCGAGCTGGTAGGCCTCACCGGAGCCCCTCCCGATAGCCGAAGACAGCTTTGCCGTCTTGCGCACACCGGAGGTCAGCGAGGTGGACCACAACACGGCGCTTTGAACGTCCACGAAGGTGGGGGCATCGACGCGAAGCAGCACGGGCATACCGTGCACGGCGACAGCAAGCGCACCCGAGCCCGTGAAGGTCGTGTTGAACAGGCCACCGCTGAGGATGGAGGCGCCCTCTGCGCGTTTGATGTCCCATTCCAACGAGTTCTCGAAGGCCAAGACGTTATCGCCGTTGACCGTCACCGACTCATCCTCCAACTCCAGGACGAAAACGTCGTCGGCCTCCTTGGCCAAGAACACGTCGCCCTGCCCGGAGACCTTCATCAACGACATGCCCTCGCCGGTGAACCCCTTCTTGAACATCCGTTTGACGCCGCCACTGCCCTGGTAGGCGAAATCGACGTCGCCCTGGTAGGCGACCATGGACCCCTGTTTGGCATAGAAGAAGTCCCCCTCGCCGCCGAGCTCAACCTTCAGCATCTTGTGGTTCTGCAGCGCAAAGTGACCCGGTGGAGTTGTTTGCTCGACGTGATCGAGGAGTGAGCCTTTCATGCCTCTAGACGCTAACAGGCACCAGACAGGCCACGAGACATCCTCACCACAGTCGATGGCTGCCGTCATCGCCTGCGTTCGTGCCAGGGCCAACAGGTGTGCTGAGCCCTGCTCGCAATCGGTCATCGCGCCAGTCCGCTACGGTGTGCGCGGGGTACCACGTCGGAGCCGCGACGAATCCGCGGCACGTGGACCACAGCAAGGAGCAATCTGTGGCCAGCAAACTCGTCATTGTCGAGTCCCCGGCGAAAGCCAAGAAGATTGGTGAATTCCTCGGGCGGGACTATCACGTCGACGCCAGCGTGGGCCATATCCGTGACCTACCGAACCCCAGCGAACTGCCGCCGGAGATGAAGAAAGGGCCTTACGGCCGGTTCGCCATTAATGTCGATGACGGTTTCGAGCCGTACTACGTGGTCGACGGCGACAAGAAGAAGAAAGTCAGCGAGCTCAAGCGAGCACTGAAAGACGCCGACGAACTCCTGCTCGCTACCGACGAAGACCGCGAGGGGGAGGCCATCGCCTGGCATCTGCTCGAGGTGCTCAAGCCCAAAGTCCCGGTGAAGCGGATGGTTTTTCACGAGATCACCAAAGAGGCTATCCAGCGCGCGGCTAACGAAACACGCGATATCGACATTCGAATGGTCGATGCGCAGGAAACACGGCGAGTCTTGGACCGCCTCTATGGGTATGAGGTGTCGCCCGTGCTGTGGCGCAAGGTCAAGCAGGGCCTGTCGGCTGGTCGGGTGCAGTCCGTCGCGACGCGAATGGTGGTGGAGCGAGAACGCGAGCGGATGGCGTTCCGGTCGGCTTCCTATTGGGATGTCGAGGGCGAGTTCGCGCCCTCCAGCAACTCGGGCCAGCAGTTCAGCGCCAGACTAACCGGAGTTGACGGCGCCAAAGTCGCGACAGGTCGTGACTTCGACGACTCGGGCGCGCTCAAGAACGCCCAGGTCCGTCATCTCGACGCCGCGTTGGCCACAGCCATCGCCGAGGCCATGCCGCTGGCTCAGGTGAGCGTTCGCGAGGTCAGCGAGAAACCGTATACGCGTCGCCCTTCGGCCCCCTTCACCACCTCCACGCTTCAGCAAGAGGCCAGTCGCAAACTGCGGATGAACAGCCAAAGCGCGATGCGGACTGCGCAGCGGCTGTACGAGAACGGCTACATCACCTATATGCGCACGGACTCGACGACGCTGTCCGCCGCCGCGATCAGCGCCGCTCGGTCCCAGGCCAGCGACCTCTACGGCGCTGAGTATGTCCCGGACGCGGCCCGCGCGTACGGCAAGAAAGCCAAAAACGCGCAGGAGGCACACGAGGCGATTCGCCCAGCCGGTGACTCGTTCCGAACGCCGGCCCAGGTAGCCGGCGAACTGCGGGGGAGTGAGTATGCGCTGTACGAGCTGATCTGGAAGCGCACCGTCGCCTCGCAGATGGCCGACGCGCGGGGGTCGACCGCCAGCGTCAAATTCGGCGCCGAGCTCGAGGGCGGCGTCGGATCGGGGGGCAATACCTGCCGCGACGCGGAGTTCTCGGCTAGCGGCACGGTGATTACCTTCCGGGGGTTCCTGGCTGCCTATGAGGAAGGTCGGGACGAAGACCGTCATGGCAAGTCCGAGGCTGTCTCCGAACGCCGGTTGCCCAAGCTGTCCGAAGGTGTCGACCTCGACACGCTCAGCGCGGAGGCGCAGGGCCACCAGACCAATCCTCCGGCTCGCTACACCGAGGCCACCTTGGTCAAGGCGTTGGAGGAGAAGGGCATCGGCAGGCCGTCAACCTACGCGGCCACCGTCGGCACGATTCAGGACCGCGGTTATGTGCGCACTCGCGGCTCGGCGTTGATCCCGACCTGGCTCGCCTTCGCGGTGACCCGCTTGCTGGAGCTTCACTTCTCGCGGCTTGTCGACTACGACTTCACCGCGTCGATGGAGGAGGACCTCGACCGGATCGCCAGCGGTGATGAACAACGAGTGGCCTGGTTGCAGCGTTTTTACTTCGGTGAGGAGGCGAGCGACGGCCAGGGCCTGCGCGACTTGGTGCAGGACCTCGGCGAGATCGATGCTCGCGGTGTTTCGACGATCGAGATCGGCGAAGGCATCGTGGTGCGGGTGGGCCGGTACGGCCCGTATGTCGAAGACACCACCGCCGAGGGCGAGGTCAAGCGGGCCAGCATCACCGACGACGTGGCACCGGATGAGATGACGGCCGACAAGGGACGGGAGCTCTTGGAGACCGCTGCGGACGACGGCCGGGTGCTCGGGCAAGACCCCGAGACCGGTCGCGACATCGTGGCCAAAGCTGGCCGGTATGGCCCCTACGTCACCGAAGTGCTGCCTGACCCGGACGACAAGATGGGCGCAGCCGCTGCCGGAAGCGACGGGTCTGGCCCGAAGAAACCGCCGAAGAAGGCCGCAAAGGTCAAGCCCCGCACCGGCAGCCTGTTCAAGGATATGGACCTGGCCACGATCGAGTTGGACACCGCGTTGAAATTGTTGAGTCTGCCTCGGGTCGTGGGTGCCGACCCGGAGTCCGGCGAGGACATCACCGCGCAGAACGGACGGTACGGACCGTATTTGAAGAAGGGCACCGACTCACGGTCGCTCGCCACCGAGGACCAGATCTTTGCGATCACGCTGGAGGAGGCGCTCGCGATCTACGCCCAGCCGAAGCAGCGGGGTCGCGCGGCCGCGCCACCCTTGAAGGAACTCGGTAGCGACCCGGTCTCGGAGAAACCTGTGGTGGTCAAAGACGGAAGGTTCGGGCCATACGTCACCGACGGCGAGACCAACGCGACGCTGCGCAAGGATGACGACCCGGCGACCATCACCGCTGAGCGTGGTTTCGAGTTGTTGGCCGATAAGCGGGCCAAGGGGCCGACAACCCGCAAACGCGCTGCGAAGAAGACAACGAAAAAGACCGCTGCAAAGAAGCGCGCCCCCGCCAAGAAGGCTGCCGCGAAGAAGAGCTGACTACGCGTATGCGGGTGCTTGACTGCGCGCCACGCCCGCAGCGCAGTGGTGTCTGGGGGCCGCGCTGTGCAGCGCGGTCGCCAGATCAGCCTGAAGGTCTGCCACGCTTTCGAGGCCGACTGCGAGCCTGACCAGTCCATCCCCAGGTCGTGCACCTGCTGCGACCGGACGGTGGGTGAGGGAGGCGGGATGCTGGATCAAGCTGTCCACGCCTCCGAGCGAGACCGCGTGGACGATCAGCGCACAGTTCTGGACGACAAGGCGTGCCTGCTCATATGTTGCAACCTCGAAGGCCAACACTGCTCCGCCACCTGACATCTGTCGGCCGATCAGGCCTGAGGGGTCGCTGTCGCCGAGCCCCGGATAGTGCACCTTCCTCACCCCGGGTTGGTCAGTGAGCCAGCGAGCCACGTGGCCAGCGGTGTGCTGCTGCTCGCGGACTCGCACCGGCAAGGTCTGTAGCCCGCGATGTGCCGTATAGGCAGCCATAGGGTGCAGCACGCCGCCGGTCAAGGCTCGGACACTGCGGATGCGCGCCGCCCATTCTTCATCGCAGGCCACGACCCCGGCCAGCAGGTCTCCGTGCCCGCCGATGAACTTGGTTGCGGAATGCAGCACGAGCCTTGCGCCATGGGTGATCGGCTGCTGCAGTACGGGCGTGGCGAACGTGTTGTCCACGAGCACCGGCACATGACCAGCGGCAGCGGTCACCTCGCGGATGTCGACAAGATCGAGCGAGGGATTGGCGGGGGTTTCTACGATGACCAAGCCGGTGGAAGAGGTGATGGCTTCGCGCACACCCGTCGGATCGCTCCAGGTGACCTCGGTGCCGAGCAGACCCGTTGCCAGGATGTGGTCGGTGCCGCCATACAACGGACGCACCGCCACGATGTGTGGTGTGCCCGCAGCTACACAGGACAGAAGTACAGCCGATAGGGCTGCCATACCGGAAGCGAAGGCGACAGACTCCTGCGCGCCCTCGAGGTCGGCCAAGGCCCGCTCGAACCGGGCGACCGTGGGATTCCACAGGCGTTGGTAGATACCGCTTTGGCCAGGCTGCAACGAGCCGCCGGTTGCCAGGTGCTCGTATGCCGACCCACCACCCGCTAGGTCGGGCACCGGTGAGGTGCTCGACAGGTCGATGGGCGGGACGTGCAGGCCGAGAGCGGTCAAGTCCTCGCGCCCACCATGGATAGCGCGCGTTTCGAGATCCGAGTGTTCGTGGAACATGTCTCCATCATGCAGAAACTGCTGCATAAGCACAACCGCAACGTAGAATCTGCGGAACTTACGGATCAGCGTTCAGAACTGACTTCCACGCTCGGGTGTGACTTCTGCGTGGTCCAGCGGTAGGAGAAGTCGCCGCAGCGTGGAGAAGTCAAGACAAACTAGACGAAGGCACCGGTGCCGGTGATGGCGCGCCCCACAATCAAGGTGTTGATCTCTCGGGTGCCCTCATAGGAGTAGATCGCCTCGGCATCAGCTACGAATCGACCGACGTGGTGATCCAGCAGGATCCCGTTCCCTCCGAGCACTTCGCGCGCCCATCCGACCGTCTCACGCATGCGAGCGGTCGTGAAGGCTTTGGCCAACGATGCGTGTTCATCGCGCAGTAGCCCAGCATCCTGCAGTTGGGAGACTCGCACGCAGATGGCGGTTGACGCCGTCACGTTGGCCAACATTTTGACGAGTAGGTCCTGCACCAACTGGAAGCCGGCAATGGGTCGGCCGAACTGCTCGCGGGTCTTGGTGTAAGCCAATGCGTGCTCGTAGGCGCCGCGTGCGCAGCCTGTGGCCGCCCATGCCACACCCATTCGAGTCACCTTGAGCACCTTGGCGGTGTCTTTGAACGTGTTGGCCTCAGCTAGCCGGTTCGCTTCAGGCACGCGGACCCCGGTGAGTTCGATTTCCGCATTGAGCACGACTCGCAGCGCCATCTTGTCCTGCTGGACCTGACAGGTCATACCCTCGGCATCTTTCTCAACCAGAAAACCCTTGACCTGATCGTCCTCGACATCTCGGGCCCAAATGATCACCAGGTCGGCGAAAGATGCGTTGCCGATCCATTTCTTCTGTCCATCGAGCACCCACCCCTCACCATCGCGACGTGCGGTGGTGGCCAGACCCCCGGCGATTCCGGAACCGACGTCCGGCTCGGTCAGTCCGAAAGCTCCGAGCAACTCCATGCGAGCCATCGGTGGCAGCCATCTCTCTTGCTGCTCCTGCGATCCGCACAGGGCGATCGAACCCATCGCCAGGCCGCCGTGGACACCCATAAATGTCTCCATGGAGGCGTCTGTGCGGGCCATTTCCATGTGCACCATGCCGTCGAGCAACGCGCTGCGTCCAGGACATCCCGGGCCGTCGTGGGGCAGTCCGGCGATACCGAGTTCGGCCAGGCCCGGGACGAGATCGTGCGGGAACTGTGCTCGCACCCAGTAGTCATTGATGACCGGCTCCACAGCCGTAGTCATGAACTCCCGTACTCGCGTCAAGAGCGCCCGCTCTTCGTCCTCGAGCAACATCTCGAAGGCGAGGAAGTCCGAGTCGGGGGTGGCTTCGAGTGCGTTGGCGGGGTCCATGGATTTCAGTATGCCCGGTGGGACCTTGGCTGGCGCGAGGGGGCTTCCCGACCCGAATCCGAGCGTGCCAGCGGCACCCCTTCCACGACCTCACCGTAGATTCTTCGCCTATCGTCGAGATTTCGGCCCACCACCGCGTTCGTGGTCGATAGGCTGCCAGGTATGGCCAGACATGCGCCCACGCCGGTGGCCCAACCGCTCGACGAGACGGACCGCATTCTGGTCAGCCTGCTCGAAGCCGACGGCCGAGCATCCAACGCCACCTTGGCTCGCGAAGCAGGCATTGCCGAGTCCACCTGTCTGGTGCGCGTGCGGTCGTTGCGTGAACGGGGCGTGATCCGAGGAATCCATGCTGATGTCGACCCGCACGCGGTGGGCCGGCCGGTGCAGGCGATGATCGCTGTGCGGTTCGGTGGGCATAAGCGCAGCCACTTCGAGCAGTTCCGCGATGAGGTGCCGAGGCTTCCCGGCGTGACTGCGGCGTACCACGTCGCGGGCGCCAATGACTACATGGTGTTGGTGGCCGCGGAGTCCGCAGATGCGTTGCGAGACTTCGTGCTCGACCACCTGACCTCTCGTCCTGGGGTGCTGCACGCTGAGAGTTCGCTCATCTTCGAGTCGCTCAGAGGTCAGACGAGCCTGACGTAGGCTAGGAATTCTGGCTGCGTGTCCGACGAATCTATGGAAGTTTTATGAAGCACACCATGGAAGCCTGAAACCAGGAGGTACGGCATGGGCCAGCGTCTGGAGAACGCCGAGCGTCTCTACCTGAGCGCGATCCGCGATGGCAACTACGTCGAGGCGATCAACAACCTATCCGGGGATAGATATACCCAGCACTCCACACCGGTCCGCGATGGGCGCGAGGGCTTCATCGAGTTCTTCGAAGGCTTCACTGAGCGCAACCCGATCCGCGACATTCAGATCATCCGCAGTTTCGAGGACGGGCAGTATGTCTTCTTGCATGTTCTGCAGTATCTGAATCACGGCGAGTTCCAGTACGTCACGGCCGACATCTTCGATACCGACGATGATGCTCTGCTCATAGAGCACTGGGACATCATCGAGGAAGTACGCGCGGCGACGGCCGGAGAGCGCACACAGTTGGACGGCCCAACCGAGGCCGAGGGGACCGGTGACCCCGACCTGACGCAGACCAACAAGGCGCTGGTCACCAAATATGTCAAAGATGTGCTGGGCACCGCCGACTATGACCGCATCATCGATTTCGTGGCCGGTGATTGTGCCCAGCACCACCCCGATGTTGCCGATGGAGCCGACGCGCTCGCCGCGTGGGCAAAGAATGCGAGCATTCGCTATGTCGACGTCCACCTGCTGATCGGCAGCGGCTCCTTCGTCGCCGTCTTGGCGCAGATGGACAGGCAAGGCACACAGCTAGCCGTGATCGACCTGTTTCGGGTCGAGGCTGAGCGGATCGTCGAGCAGTGGTCGGTTGTCGAGGAGATCGCTCCGGAGGAGACCTGGGTCAACTCTGGCAAATTCTAAGGCGCCGGCTTGACCCTCACCCTGCGGGAGCGTTCACAGTCGTATCCATGATCGAAACGCGAGGTATGCAGATGCTCACGGTGGGCCAGATTGCTGCCGAGTTCGGAGTGACGGTGCGCACACTGCACCACTACGACAACATCGGTCTCCTGGTCCCCTCGGAGCGCAGCTACAGCGGCTACCGCCTCTACACCAGCGACGACGTGGAGCGCCTGAGCCAGATCGTCGCCTATCGGCGGCTCGGGTTCAGCCTCGAGGATGTCTCTTCGGTGCTGGCCACGGGGGCCGATGCGCTGGCACATCTGCAACGGCAACGCGTCACGGTCAGCCAGCGAATGGACGAACTGTCCTCGCTGGCGCACGCATTGGATCGAGCCATGGAGGCAGAAGTGAACGGATATCAAATCACGAGAGAAGAACAGCGCGAGATCTTCGGCGGGACCTTCAGCGATGAGTATTCCGCTGAGGCGCAGGAGCGTTGGGGTGACACCGACGCTTGGGCTCAGTCGAGCAAGCGCACCAAGCACTACGTCAAGGCGCAATGGGCCCAGATCAAGACCGAGACCGACGAGATCAACGACGCTTTCGCGGCCTTGCTGACCGCGGGTACCCCGGCGACATCCGATGATGCCGTTGCGGTGGCCGAGCGAGCTCGGATGCAGATCAACACCTGGTTCTACGACTGCTCGCCGCAGATGCACGCAGGTATTGCCCAGATGTACGTGGCCGACCCGCGCTTCATGAAGAACTATGAAGAGCACACGGCGGGTTTGGCGCAGTACGTGCACGACGCGGTGCAGGAGAACGCTCGCCGCAGCTGAGTCCCAGCACGTTGTCACTTGCGTCACCTACGCTGGTCACCATGTCCCCGATGCCGCCCACGCAGCATCGGGGCCATGGCGGTTCCGGGGTCTTTATCGCTTTCGAGGGTGGCGACGGTGCAGGAAAAAGCACCCAGATCGATGCACTGGCGGCATCCTTGACTGCCCAGGGTCACCGTGTTCTCTTGACGCGCGAGCCCGGTGGGACCCGGGTGGGCGCGCAGATCCGTCAGGTCGTGTTGCATGGCGAGCACGTTGACGCTCGTGCCGAGGCGCTGTTGTTTGCAGCCGATCGTGCGCACCACGTCGCTACCGTTGTTCGCCCGGCTCTGGAGCGCGGCGAAGTGGTCCTATCCGACCGATATATGGACTCATCGATTGCCTATCAGGGAGCGGCTCGCGGGGCAGACCCTCAGGAGATTGCCGGTTTATCGATGTGGGCCACATGGGGATTGTTGCCCGAGTTGACGGTGCTGCTGGACGTGGACCCTCAGGTCGGTTTTCAACGGCGGCGGGGTCAGCATGATCGCCTCGAGTCTGAGAGTGAGGCCTATCACCAGAAGGTCCGAGCAGCATTTCGCGATCTGGAGCAGGCCGACCCCCAGCGTTATCTGGTCCTCGACGCGGCGGCTGGTCAGGCAGACCTCGAAGCACTCATTGCCGCACGAGTCGAGACTCTGTTGGTCGCTGGCCGATGAGCGTTTTTGACCAGGTCATCGGTCAAGACCGAGTCGTCACGTTGCTGCGTCAGAGCGCGTCGGAGCCGCGCTCGATGACTCATTCCTGGTTGTTCACGGGCCCGCCTGGATCGGGACGATCAACGGCAGCGCGGGCCTTCGCTGCTGCCCTGCAATGTGAGCAAACCGAGAACCCGGGGTGTGGGACGTGCTCGTCGTGTCACACCGTGATGCTGGGTTCACATCCGGATGTGAGCATCGTGGCGACCCGTGAGACCCAGTTGCGAGTGGAGCAAACGCGCCAACTGGCTGTGACTGCGGCGATGCGCCCCGTCTCGGGCCGATGGCGGGTGCTCATCGTGGAGGACGCGGACCGCCTCAACGAGCGGGCGGCCGATGCCTTGTTGAAGACCCTGGAGGAGCCGCCGCCACGCACCGTGTGGTTGCTCTGCGCTCCGACGCTCGATGACCTGATTGTCACTGTCCGCAGCCGCTGTCGACATGTGCGTCTCGGCACTCCGCCGGTCGCGGCGGTAGCCGCATTACTGATCTCACGCGACGGTATTGATCCGTCCATGGCGCACTATGCGGCGCGTGCCGCCCAGTCGCACGTGGGGGTGGCCCGTCACCTCGCCACCGACGAGGCCGCACGCGGTCGACGTCGCAATGTGATTGGCATACCGCGCTCGTTGACCAGCGTGGGCGAGGCTCTGAGCGCAGCGGGGCGAGTCGTCGATGAAGCGTCCAAGCTGGCCGACTCGATGTCCGGGCAGGATGCGGCCTCGGCCCGCGCCGAAGTATTGCGGCAATTGGGCGCCGACCCGGGGGCCCGCACGCAGCCACCGGCAGTGCGGGCGCATCTGAAGCAGATGGAAGATGATCAGAAGCGGATCGCCAGGCGTCGACAACACGACGCAATCGATGCAGCACTGACCGACTTGTCGTCGGTGTACCGAGACGCCTTGGTGCTTGGCACGGGCGCTCAGATCGACGCTGTCAATGCTGCAGATCTGGACATGGTGCGTGATGTTGCTCGGGCGTTCAACGCTCAAGAACTGTTGGCCGCCCTGGAAGCCATTTCGCTGGCGCGTGCACGACTGGTCGCCAACGGCGCCCCACTGCTGGTGATTGAAGCGATGATGATTGCATTGATCACCCCGCGTGCTCCAATGGGAGCCCGGACATGACACAAGGGAAGGGTGCCCAGGTGTACAGACGTGGATTTCGCACAACGAGCCCGCGCCAAGGGCGCTCGCTGGTTGACCGATGGGTCGCCTTGGCCGCGCTCGTGGCGCTGCTCACCGTTGCTGGCTGTAACAACGCTCCGTCCGCGGAAGTTCCGGGTAATGGGGGTGAGTCGTCCGCGGACGATGGCTCCTCATCGCAGTCTGCAGGCGATGCGGGTGAGGCTCCGGAGGGGTTGGGGGAGTTCTACGATCAGGAGATCGAGTGGTCAGACTGCGATGACGCTGA
The DNA here is from genome assembly GCA_049671385.1 of Ornithinimicrobium sp. GTDB lineage: Bacteria > Actinomycetota > Actinomycetes > Actinomycetales > Dermatophilaceae > Ornithinicoccus. The sequence continues at coordinate 13,454 of JBATUU010000270.1, forward strand.
GTGTGGTCGCCTCGTGGTCCCGATCGACTACGACGCTCCTGGCGACGGCTCCATCGAGCTGGAGTTGTTGCGCGTGCCTGCCGAAGACGGCGACAAGCGACAGGGCAGCCTGCTGGTCAACCCGGGCGGGCCCGGAGGGTCGGGCGTCGACTACGCTCGCCTGGGCTCGCTGGTGGTCTCTCCGTCGGTCGCGGATGCATACGACATCGTCGGTTTCGATCCTCGCGGAGTCGCCGGATCTGCGCCGATCATGTGCTTCGACGATGACCAGATGGATGAGTGGCTCGGCGCCGATCCGACCCCGGACACCCCAGCGGAGGAAGAAGACGCGGAGGCGCTGAGTGCAGAGTTCGCCCAAGCGTGTCAGGATGCCGCGCCCGAACTGTTAGGTCATGTCTCCACCGTCGAGGCCGCACGTGACATGGACGTCCTGCGCTCGGCGCTGGGTGAGTCCGAAGTGGACTATCTGGGCGCCTCCTACGGCACCTTCCTCGGCGCAACGTATGCCGAGTTGTTCCCCGAGCGAGTGGGCCGGTTCGTCCTGGACGGCGCGGTCGCGCCCGAGCTGTCGAGTGTGGAGCTGAGCCTGGGACAAGCCGGCGGATTCGAGCAGGCAACCCGCACATACGTGCAGAGTTGTATCGACGAAGGCGACTGCCCGCTCGGCACGACCGTCGATGAGGGGCTGGAGGTGATCACCGAGTTCCTCGAGGAGCTCGATGCCAACCCGATCAGCGTCGAGGGTGATGCCAATGAGGAACTCACCGAAGGGTGGGGAATACTTGGCATCATCGCCGCGATGTACACCGAAAGCGCGTGGCCCATTCTGACAGAGGCGATGGAGCGCGCACTGGACGGGGACGGCACGCAACTACAGTTCCTGGCAAACACCTATGCCAGACGGGACGCAGACGGCAACTACACCGGCAATAGCAATCAGGCGATCTACGCCGTGAACTGCCTGGATCGACCGAGCCAAGATTCGACCGTCTCGCAGGAGGCACTGATGGCCCAATTCGAGGAGGTTGCACCGACCTTCGGACGCTATCTCGGCGGTGAAAGTGTCTGCGCGCAGTGGCCGGTGCAAGCCAGCGAGACGTTGGATGATTACGACGCCCAGGGCGCCGCACCCATCCTGGTCATCGGCACAATCGGTGACCCGGCGACTCCGTACGAGTGGGCGCAGACTCTCGCCGACACGTTGGAGTCCGGGGTCCTACTGTCCTACGACGGTGAAGGCCACACCGCCTACGGGCGCTCGAACAACTGCATCGACGACACCGTGGACGCCTATCTGCTGGAGGGCACCGTGCCCGCAGACGGCAAAGAGTGCTGAGGGCCGCGTCGGGCAGTAGCGCGGTTGCGGTCGATTCGGAGCAGACCGATCAGTCAGTTAACATTTGCAGGCACTCAGTGCACGCCGCCTTAGCTCAGTCGGCTAGAGCGATTCACTCGTAATGAATAGGTCACCGGTTCGACTCCGGTAGGCGGCTCCACGCGTTAGATTTCACCCCCAATCCTCACCCCCTTTTCTCATTCTCGTCTGAACCGGGCATCTACCCGCTGTCCGACAGCTGCTGCTCTCACCAAGTTGTGCACGCTCTCACTACCCGATAGCCCAATGAGAGCATGCAGAACTAGGTGAGAGCGCTGGCAGTCGGGCGCCCAGACATTGAAGGGCGTGCTGGTACTTGGAGTCGAGCCGTTCTTGCGTCGCCTTGTCCAGCGCTGCTCGGCGCTCCGGGTCGCTGTTGTCGGCAATGTCAGCCAATTTCACCGCTCGTGCGATGGCATTGGCGCGGACTCGGCGGTAATACAGCTCCGGCTCTTCCGTGCTGCGTCGACTCATCGCATCGACAGCCTCGACAATGAAGGGTGGGAAGTAGTCAGCCAGATCGGCGAGGGTGATCTGGGTGTCTTCGATGACGTCGTGCAGCCACGCCACGATCTCGGCAGCCTCGTCGCCTCGGACCCGCTCAGCCACCCGGGCGGGATGGGTGATGTATGCCACCCCTGCCTTGTCGAACTGCCCGAAGTGCGCTTCGGTCGCGACCTCGCGGGCTCGGTCTATCAGGCTCGCGGCGCTCTCGCAGCGGCCTTCGCTGTTCGCATCCACCTGCCCGCTCATGCCACAAAGCCAGTAGCCACAGCCAACACTACGATCTCGACGAGGACATTGGCCGCGCCCAGACAGTCGCCCGTGATGCCCCCGAGCGTTCGCTTGAACCACCATCCGGCTACCGAAGCGATGATCAGCGCGGCGATGATCGCCATCATCGTCATGAGGGGCGCCAAAGCTGCCGCGGGTATGAGGCACAGTGCGGCTACGGCCGTCGCTAATCCGAGCTGGCTGGCCTTGACGCCTTGTGCCACGATTCCATTGGCGCCCTCGGGGCGGGCATAGGGCAGGGCAGCCATGAGGGCAACGCTGGACCATCGGGCCATCACATGAGCGGTGACGAGCGCCGCGACCACCAGGCTGACCGTAGAGGCGGCAATCGCCGACAACGTGACGAATCGAGCGAGGACCAGGAGCAGAAGCGCTAACGCGCCGTATGCGCCGATCCGGCTGTCCCGCATGATCGCCAGTCTGCGTTCGACACCAAAAGCTCCAGCGCTGTCGGCCACATCGGCGAATCCGTCTTCATGAAGCCCGCCGGTGACGAGCACCCCCACCGCGATGGTCAGGACCACCGCGACTGTGGTCGGCACCAGGGCGTCGACGCCCAGCAGCGTCATCGCCAAGAGCCCGCCGATGGAGAGTCCAACCACCGGAAACCATCGCGTGGCGGCTGACAGTCCCGCAGGGTCGGCGCTGCTCAACCTCGCCAGCGGCAGGCGGGTGAGAAAGGTCAACGCAGTCGCTGCTACTCGCACTTCGCCAATTGCCACGGCCGCAGCGTGTCACACCGACACGCTCACACGCACTACGCGGAGGCCCCGGAGACCCCAGCATCAGCAAACGTCGCCATGTCGGCCAAGATGTCGCACGTTGCTCGCAGCACGGGCAAGGCCAACGTGGCTCCGGACCCTTCACCCAGAGCCATCCCCAGATCCAGCAACGGCTCCGCGTTCAGCGCCTTGAGCGCAACCTGGTGTCCGGGCTCAGCCGAACGATGGGCAAAGATCAACTGCTGGCGTGCTTCAGGCTCCATTCCGCACGCCACGACGGCGGCCGCGGTGACGATGAACCCGTCGACGAGCACGGGTATGAGGTGTGAGCGCGCCTCCAACATCGCCCCCACCACAGCAGCAATCTCCAACCCCCCTGCGTGCTTCAGACAGGACGCGGGGTCCTCGGCCATCGGCGCCAATCGCCCGAGGGCGTCCGCGACGATGCCGCGCTTGTCGGCCAATCTCGCCGTGTCCAAGCCCGTGCCAGGCCCGGTGACCGTCTCGGCATCGGCGCCCGTGAGCAGGCCAATCAAGATCGCCGCCGAGGTCGTGTTGCCGATGCCCATCTCGCCGAGGGCAATCAGGCGTTGACCGTCTGCAGCAGCTCGCCGCACCGCCTCACGCCCCACCATGATGGCCGCGTCGAGCGCGACCTGGTCCATTGCCGGCCCGTGACGCAGATTTGCGGTGCCGGGCGCCACCTTGGCATCCACAATCCCGTCGATGTCGCTGAGGTCTGCAGCGACTCCCACATCGACGACCTCGAGGTCGGCTCCGACGGTGCGGGCCAGCACCGCCACAGCCGCCCCACCGCCAGTGAAGTTCGCACACATCTGAGCAGTGACCTCTGGTGGGAAGGCACTGACGCCATCACGAGCGACGCCGTGGTCACCGGCAAACACGATCACCCGGGCGGGGTCCACCGACGGTTGATCGCTGCTGGTTGCAACCGCCAGATCGGCGGCCAGTGATTCGAGCCGGCCAAGCGATCCAGGTGGTTTGGTCTTGTTATCCATCGCCGCCTGGACTGCTGCCCTCAGGTCGACTTCACTCCGATCCCTTGCAGACTCCCTCACTCGTCGAAGACCAAACGCACGGTGAACGTGCCGCCACCCTCGTCATCAGAGGAGGCGCGCATTCCCACCGCTGCCATGGTCTCGACCATGTCTCGCTCTTGTCCCTCGTCGAGTTCGGACAGATAGAGCGTCTCCAACTGGTTGAGGCTGACAAATGCGGCCATGTCGGCATCGTCAGCGTCCGGAACTGCAACCTCGAAGTCGCGGGTCGAGCCCAAGTCGCCACCTTCAACCAAGGCGTCAAAGTACGACTCGGAGCCAGCGACAGTGAACACGCCGTCTTTGCCGCCGTACGGCACCCCAAGATCCTCCCCGGAGCTGGCCACCACCCGGTCGATGAGTTCCACCGCCGCATCTGCGTCGGTGCTTGCCTGATAACCCACCGGGATTTCCTCGCCATTGCTGGTCTGGAGATTGATGATTTCCGGTCCCGCGGTCACCACCAAGGAGTCGCCCACCATCGTGACGATGTCGCCTGGCAGGTCAAAACCTTCGGTAGCAGCCTCCTGCTTGACCTGAGCCACATCCTCGGGGAAGGCCTCCTCAAGCAGCGTCCACACCTGGTCGACGTACTGGTCACCATGCTCCAGGCCGAACGCAGCGACCGTGTCGTTTGGCAACGAGCTGATCAAGTGCGCTGAGTCGCCGCCCTCGATCGTCTCGCCACCGGTGTCGATTGCCTGGGCGAAGAACTCGATAGCGTCTTCGTCGAAGCGCAGCGTGCCCGCCATCCGGCCCTGCAGCTCGGCTTGCGAGTCCAGGAGATCCGATGCGCCGAGCTCCTCGAGCGAGAACTGAACGTCCTGGTTGTAGGTGTCGCTGAGTTCCTGAAAGGCCGGAAGGTTGGCCCACAGCGACATCACACCTTTTTGGCCCAGTGAGTCCATGTCGGAGGCATACGTTTCGTCCTCCGCCAGGGTGCCCGCATCCAGTGCCATCTTGACGGTCTCGGCGTGCTGAGGCTCGGTCAAGACCATGTAGTCACCGCGGAAAAAGATGTCAGCACCCTCAGATTCTTCGGTGGCCATCACGTCCTCGACGAACCCCTCGGCAGCTGCCTCGTCCTTGACCTGGATAGCGAAGACCGCCTTCCACTCCTGCTCGGTGGCCCCAGCGATCGCTCCCACACCGACCCGATCGCCCAACCAGGGCTCGACGTCGGTTTCGTAGTCCATGCCGGCCAGCGGGCTGTCGGGCTCCTCGGCGATCAGGTCGAACAGCGCCTCTCGGCCACGCCCATCGCGCATTTCCTCCAACTCGGCTGTGTCCATGCCATCGAAGAACTGCAGCGCAGCCACTTTTTGCCCGACGCTGGGGTCGATGTCGATCTCTGCGTAGAACGCCGTGTTGTCTGGCATGGCTGTGTCCGGTCGATCACCGCCTCCGCCCATCACAGCCATCACCGCGTAGGCGCCGCCACCGATCACCACTGCGGCGACAGCCGCTATGGCAACCAGAACCCACGGCAGTAAAGAGTGCGACGTCGACCCAGCAGGATCGATGGGGTCCGGCGCGGGAGCCGATGTCGAGGTCATGGGAGGTCCTTGGCTAGGGGTCGGCGAGACAAACGAGCGGGTGTTCGCCGTTTGCTAGCCCTACGACGCACAGAATACGCCGGGTGGTTCCGTCCCTACCGAGGTGTGATGACGCTGAGCCTGAATCCGAGCTGGTTCAGTGCCCTGGGCCCGGCCAACGCCTGGTGGTCACGCCCTCGCTCTTGGCACGTTCCACTGCTTCTTCGTAGATCCGCTCGGCTTCTTCACGGTCGCCCCAGTCCGACGCCTCGACGGACTTGTTCGGCTCCAGGGCTTTGTAGACCTCGAAGAAGTGCTGAATCTCCAAAAGGGCGTGCTCATGCACATCCTTGAGGTCCACAACGTGGTCCTTGCGCGGGTCGCCCGCCGGCATACAGATGATCTTGTCGTCGCCGCCGGCCTCGTCGCGCATCCGGAACACCCCGATCGGGCGCGCAGCAACCAGACAACCGGGCCACGTCGGTTCATCCAGCAGCACCAAGGCGTCCAGCGGGTCGCCGTCCTCTCCGAGGGTCTCCTCGATGTAGCCGTAGTCGGCGGGGTAACGCGTCGAGGTGAACAACATTCGGTCCAGACGAATCCGGCCCGAAGCATGGTCAACCTCGTACTTGTTGCGGCTGCCCTGGGGGATCTCGATGGTCACGTCAAAGTGCATCCCCGAACAATCTCACACCTGTCACCGCCAGCGCCAAGACAAGGGCTGCGTCGCGAGCACCTCCGCATCGCCTACGCTCAGGAGTTCCCACCACCGCGAGAAGGAAGTATGCGATTCAACCGCCGGCACCGTATTCGCGGGTGGGTCGCGGGCGCAGCCACAGTCGGCCTGCTGCTCTCAGTTGCCTCGATGAGCGAGCCGGGGACGATCGAAGCAGAAGGGCCGATCGCCGGTGGCGATGAGGTGGTCACGATGGTCCAGGCTCAGCAAGCGGTGCGGCCGCAACTGCCAACTGTTGTTCCGTTTGCGTTGCAGGCGAATCAGTCGAGTGAGCCGATCTCTGCCGAAGCGGTCGAAGAACGGGTCCGTGACGCGTGGCGCTCGCGTCGCTTGGGTAGTTCCGATGACCGGGCAGTCGTCGTTGCGGACGCCATCAACGGTGACGTGTTGGTCGACATTGATGGCGACGAGCCGCTCACCCCTGCCTCGTTGACCAAAGTCATCTCGGCTGCCGCCATCATGTCGGCGCTACCGCAGGAGCACACCTTCACCACTCGCGTGGTTCCGGGGGCCACGGCGCAAGACATCGTCCTGGTGGCCGGCGGTGACCAATTGCTGACATCTGGTCGCAGCAACCCACGTGCGGTCGTCGGACGCGCGGGCCTGAGCACCTTGGCGAGCCGGACAGCCAACGCACTGCAATCTCGTGAGGGAAGTGGCGCCGGGGATCCGGTGCGAGTGTGGTTGGACACGACGTATGCCGACGGCCCGAGCCGTGCACCGCAGTGGACCGATTTTTGGCTCGACAACGGATTCGCGGGGCGGATCACCATGTTGGGCCTGGAGGAAAGCCGGGCTTTGCCGTCTGACCCCTCACCCCGCGACCCTGCGATGGTGGCGGCTGCGAGCTTCGTCGACAGTCTCGAAGAGCAGGGCATCGAGGTCGTCTCCGAAGAGATTGAACGAGTCGAGGCACCCGCTGAGCCGGCACTCGCGGAGGTGGAGTCCGCCCCGGCGCGGGACGTGCTCGCCTTGGCACTAGCCACCAGCGACAACGCGATGATCGAGCAGTTGTCGCGGCAGGCGGCATTGGCTGACGGCGCGGAGATCGACCAGGAATCGGTGAACGCCTGGGTGTTGAGCACGGTGACTGAGACCTATGGGATCAGCACTGACGGCGCGGTGCTGGCCGATACCTCGGGTCTTTCCGATGGCACCCAGGTGCCGATGTCTCTCATCGCCGAGACCCTGATGGTGGGCGCGAACGGACGACACCCGGCTTTGCAGTCGGCGCTTGCCGGTCTGCCGATTGCTGGGCTCAGCGGAACTTTGACCGACCGGTTTGCCGGTGAAGCCGCGATATCGGCGCGCGGTGTGGTGCGTGCCAAGACCGGCTCGCTGCCCCAAGTGGCTTCACTGGCTGGCACGCTCAGCACCGAGGATGGCCAGATGTTGGTGTTCGCGGTCAGCACGAACGACGTTGGCGGTGGCGCAGAGGGCGTCGAGGCACGTGCCGCAATCGATCGGATGATTGCGGACCTAGCCGCATGCGGTTGCTGAGGACCTCTGCGGATACCGTGGAGCCCTCGCTGCCAGGCCATTTGAAGAACACCCTGACAAGGTGGAGTGCATGAGTCGATTCTCACTGACCAACTCGGTCCCGCTCCGTGCTGGAGACCCGGGCCCGCCCGATTCACCAGGGGCAGCGAACATGGTTGATTGGGATTTCGCGGCGTCCTCTGCGGGCCGGCTCGTGCCAGCAGGTCCCAAGGCGAGCCGCATCGAGATCAAGGATGCAGTCGCGCAGTTGCGCCAGTGTGCAGCCGCTGCGGTCGAGCCAGTCGCGCACACATCTCAGATGTCGGCCCCCGAGGATGCCCCGGCTCCGTTGATCGTTGACCGACCCGGCTGGATCCGGGCCAACGCCACCTCACTCGAAGCGATGATGACCCCGGTCATCGATGACTTGCTCAGCCGACGCCAGGGGGAGAAGGGCAAGGCCGCCCCTACTCCCTCCGAGCTCGGCCGTCGCGTCGGCGGCATCGTCAGCGGCGCAGAGGTGGCCGGGCTGTTGTCCTGGATCAGCACCAAGGTCCTCGGCCAATACGATCTTGCCCCGGGCCGCACGCCGCGGCTGCTTCTGGTCGCGCCCAACATCATGTCTGCAGAGCGTGAGCTCGACGTCGATGCCCGCGACTTCCGGTTGTGGGTGTGCGTTCATGAGGAGACTCACCGGGTCCAGTTCACCTCGGTGCCCTGGCTGCGCGATCACATCACCGCAAGCGCGCAGCAGTTGAGCACATCCTTGGTGCCAGGACCGGAGCAGATGAACGATCGGTTGGGTCAGCTGATCACGGGGTTGCCTGGAGTGCTCAGCGGCAAGACCGACATCACCACCCTTCTAGCCAACGAAGAACAACGAGCGCAGTTGGCCGACCTGACTGCCGTGATGTCGCTGTTGGAGGGGCACGCCGATGTCGTGATGGACGAAGTCGGGCCCGTCGTCATCCCAACTGTCGCCCAGATCCGAGAGAAGTTCACACAGCGACGCAAGGGCGCCAGCGCAGTCGATGTGTTGCTGCGCCGATTACTGGGTATGGAAGCCAAGATGCGGCAGTACCGCGACGGCGCGGTGTTTGTCCGGGCGGTCACCGATCAGGTTGGCACATCGGGGTTCAACCAGGTGTGGACGAGCCCTGAAACGCTCCCGCGCGGCAGTGAGATCGCCGATCCTGCGGCCTGGGTTGCTCGCGTGCACGGTTGATGACCGGGTCGCCGCTGCAGGTACGGCAGCCATGACCGGACCGCCACCGGCAATCGCCGCGGTGCGAGTGGCCGTACGCACAGCACTGGCTGAGCATCAACTCAGCGGTGACACCGTGGTGGTCGCCTGCAGTGGCGGAGTCGATTCGTTGGCCTTGGCGCTGGCCGCAGGATTCGAAGTGCCACGGGCCGGTGGCCAGGTGGGCGCGGTGATTGTCGACCATCAGCTGCAGCCCAACTCGGCACTGGTTGCGAGTGAGGCTGCCACAGCATGCCGGGGGCTGGGGTTGGACCCGGTCCACGTTGCTACGGTGGACGTGGTTGCCGGGTCCGGCGGCCTCGAAGACGCGGCGCGCCAAGCCAGGATGGCTGCACTGCAAACGGCTGCCCGCGAGCAGGGTGCTCGCGCGGTGTTGGTCGGCCATACCCGCGATGACCAAGCTGAACAGGTGCTGTTGGGCTTGATTCGCGGCTCAGGCACGCGCTCCCTGTCAGGTATGCCGGGCGCCCGCCCACTGCGCCAGGAGGACGGGTCGGGTGCGCTGACCGTGCTCCGGCCGTTCTTGAACGTGCCCCGTCAAGTGACCTGGGACGCCTGTGCCAGCGCTGACCTCAAGCCCTGGCAGGACCCGCACAACAGCGAAGAACGGTTCACCAGAGTCCGTGCCCGAGCAGCGTTGGCCGATCTGCACGACCGGCTCGACCCGGGGATCGGCGCGGCGTTGGCCCGGTCGGCCGATGTCCTACGTGCTGATGCTGACGCACTCGATGACTTCAGCGACACCGCATACGCCGAGCTGGGTGCGCCACCCTGGCCGGTGGAGCAACTCGCTGCGCACCCCCGAGCCATCAGATCTCGACTCTGGCAGCGGATGGTCACCCAGGCCGGCAGCCCGCCCGGCGGCGTGTCCCGAATCCACCTGGACGCGATCGATGATCTGATCCGGGGTTGGCACGGTCAGGGCCCGATCACTGTGCCCGGGGGGGTCGAGGTGCACCGGGGACGCGGTCTGATCTGGGCGCAGGGGCCACAGCCCGGCTAGCGTGGCCGCATACCCTGTGTATGAGGCCCCTTGGATGGGCGGCTTGGACGTGACCTGGAGGAACTGTGGACGCTGAACATATGGGCACCGATCTGGACCGGGTGCTATTGACCCAGGAGCAGATCCAAGAGCGGCTAGGGGAGCTGGGGCAGCAGATCTGGACGGACTACCAGGACAAGAATGTGCTGCTCGTCGGGGTACTCAGAGGCGCCGTCGTGGTCATGGCTGACCTGATGCGAGCGCTACCGGGATCGGCAGAGATGGACTGGATGGCGGTGTCGTCCTACGGGTCGGGCACCAAGTCCTCAGGAGTAGTACGAATCCTGAAAGACCTGGACACCGATATCAGCGACCGCCACGTGCTGATCGTCGAGGACATCATCGACTCCGGCCTGACGTTGAGTTGGATCAGGACCAACCTGCTCTCGCGCAGACCGGCGAGCGTGGAGATCTGCACCTTGTTGCGTAAGCCAGAGGCAGCGAAGGTGGACATCGATGTTCGCTACGTCGGCTTCGACATCGAGAACGAGTTCGTGGTCGGCTACGGCCTGGATTTTGCCGAGCGCTATCGCAACCTCCGCGTGGTGGGCGTGCTCGCCCCGAAGATGTACAACTAGGCGCGATCCGACCCTGCTCGCAGCCGCCGCCGCAGCGTCCGCGCGCGGTGGTGCGGCCCGGTAGGTCTGGAACACTAGTTGTCGCCCACACGTTGAGGCTGCAGATCGTTGCACGACGTCTGCTCATTTGATCCCACCAGCGCGAAGGAGCGGGGCCCTGCGGGCCTGCGAAATTGATGGCCAAGAAGAAACAACGCCGAAGTCCCTGGTTGTGGGTGGCTTTGATCATCGGCTTCGGCATCCTGCTGTATGCCTTGACCAGCACGAGTCCGTATACCCGGATCGATACGTCGGATGCGATGAAACTGATCAATGACGGCAAAGTGGCCTCGGCCACCCTCACCCCGGACCGGATGGACCTGGACCTCAAGGACGGTTCGACGTTCAGCGATGACCAGGTTGACGACGCCAACCAAGTGCAGGCGTTCTACGTCGAAAGTCGCGGCGAGATGGTCGTGGACGCACTCGAAGCGAACCCGCCCAGCCGTGGCTTCACGGATGACCCGGCTCGACAAAACTGGCTGGTCTCACTGCTTTTCACGCTGATCCCGTTGATCTTGATCCTCGGCCTCTTCTTGTGGCTGATGATGAGGATGCAGGGCGGCAGTCGCGGCGTCATGCAGTTTGGCAAGTCCAAAGCCAAGATGCAGTCTCCGGACACCCCGAAGGTCACCTTCGCCGATGTCGCCGGAGCCGACGAAGCGGTGGAGGAGCTGCACGAGATCAAGGAGTTCCTGGCCGAGCCGCGCAAGTTCCTGGATGTCGGTGCCAAGATCCCCAAGGGCGTGTTGTTGTACGGTCCGCCGGGCACCGGAAAGACGCTGCTCGCCAGGGCTGTGGCCGGCGAGGCAGGCGTCCCCTTCTACTCGATCTCCGGCTCGGACTTCGTCGAAATGTTCGTCGGCGTCGGCGCATCCCGGGTCCGCGATCTGTTTGAGCAGGCTAAAGAGAACGCGCCGGCCATCATCTTTGTCGACGAGATCGACGCAGTCGGTCGCCATCGCGGCGCCGGGATGGGTGGCGGGCACGATGAGCGCGAGCAGACCCTGAACCAGTTGTTGGTCGAGATGGACGGCTTCGACGTCAAGACCAACGTCATTTTGATTGCGGCCACCAACCGCCCTGACATCCTTGACCCCGCACTGCTGCGTCCTGGCCGGTTTGACCGCCAGATTGCTGTGGAGGCCCCGGACATGATGGGCCGTAATCACATCCTGCAGGTGCACTCACAGGGCAAGCCGATGGCCGAGGATGTCGACCTGTTGACGACGGCGCGTCGCACACCGGGCTTCTCTGGTGCCGATCTGGCGAACGTGCTGAACGAAGCCGCCCTGCTGGCTGCGCGTAAGAGCGAAAAGGTGATTACCGACGAGCACCTTGATGAGGCCATCGACCGAGTCATGGCTGGCCCGCAGAAACGCACCCGGGTGATGAGTGCCAAAGAGAAGAAGATCACCGCTTACCACGAGGGTGGTCACGCGTTGGTCGCGGCGGCGATGCGTAACACCGACCCGGTCAGCAAGATCACGATCCTGCCGCGTGGCCGGGCGCTTGGCTACACCATGGTGCTGCCCGCCGACGACAAGTACTCCACGACGCGCAACGAACTGCTGGACCAGTTGGCGTATGCGCTCGGTGGCCGCGTCGCCGAAGAGATCATCTTTCACGACCCCACCACCGGGGCCAGCAACGACATCGAGAAGGCCACCGGCTTGGCGCGCAAGATGGTTACCCAATTCGGGATGAGCGAGAGGGTCGGTGCAATCAAGTTGGGCTCCGGCTCCGGCGAGGTGTTCCTGGGCCGGGATATGGGGCACGAGCGTGACTACTCCGAGAACCTGGCTGGGTTGGTGGACCAGGAGGTGCGCCGGTTGATCGAGGAAGCCCATGATGAGGCATGGCGCGCGTTGAACGACAACCGCGATGTGCTCGATGCGCTGGTGTTGGAGTTGTTGGACAAAGAGACGCTGAACGCCGAGCCTTTGGCTGAGATCTTTGCCGAGGTCATCAAGCGCCCCGAGCGCCCGGTCTGGCTGTCCAGTGAGGAGCGCGCTGTGCACACGCGGGGCCCGGTGCTGACTGATGCCGAGCGTCGCGCCACGTCCAACGGTCACAATCCCCCGACTGGCCAAGACGCCGAGGATGGCGAAGAGCACCCGCCGATTAAGGTGATCCCGGTGCCCGAGAGCGGACATGTCGACACCGGTCGGATCTAGGCAAGGCACCGACGCTGACGTGGTCGCTGAAGAGGACGACGGTGCCGTCGCAGCAACTGGGCTGGTCCCAGAGGTTGTCGAGGTGGATCAGCCCCGCGTAGAAGCCGCCGTGCGAGAGATTCTGCTCGCCGTCGGCGAGGACCCGGACCGGGATGGATTGTTGGACACACCCGCTCGGGTGGCTCGTGCATACGCCGAAATGTTTGCCGGGCTCGGGCAATCACCGAGCGAAGTGCTGGAGCGCACATTCGACGTCGAGCACGAAGAGCTCATTATGGTCCGTGACATCTCGGTCTACAGCGTGTGCGAGCACCACCTGGTGCCGTTCCACGGAGTGGCCCATATCGGCTACATCCCAGGCCCGAGCGGCCGGGTGACCGGACTGTCCAAACTGGCTCGACTCGTCGATGTGTACGCCCGGCGGCCCCAGGTGCAAGAGCGACTGACCACGCAGATCGCGGAGGCACTGGAGGAGCACCTGCACCCGCGGGGCGTCATTGTCGTGATCGAGGCTGAGCACCTGTGCATGTCGATGCGTGGAGTACGGCGCCCCGGTGCCCGCACCATTACCTCAGCGGTGCGCGGGCAGCTGCGTGCCGGAGCGACTCGGGCCGAGGCGATGAGCCTGGCGCTGGCTGGCAGGAGCTAAAGCCGTGACTCAGGTCATGGGGGTGCTCAACGTCACTCCCGACTCGTTCTCCGATGGTGGCCTGTGGCCGGGCACCGAGCAGGCCGTTGCCCGCGGCCTGGAGTTGGTTGCGCAGGGTGCGGACATCGTCGACGTTGGCGGGGAGTCCACCCGACCCGGTGCGATACGTCCTCATGCTGATGAGGAATCGGCCAGGGTGGTGCCGGTGATCGAGGCGCTGCACCGTGAAGGCATCACTACCTCGATCGACACCATGCGCGGCACGGTCGCGGCCGCATGTCTGGAGGCTGGGGCGGACATCGTCAATGATGTTTCGGGGGGCTTGGCTGACCCTGGGATGGCTGCGATCGTGGCGGCGGCGGACGTGCCCTACATCGCGATGCATTGGCGCGGGCACTCCGCCACGATGGACCAGGTCAGTGGCTATGACGATGTGGTCGCTGAGGTGAAGGCCCACCTGCGCCGTCGCCTGGAGGCGCTGGTCGGTAGCGGCATCAAAGAGCGCAACATCATTCTCGATCCGGGCTTTGGATTCGCTAAGCAAGCCCACCACAACTGGACGCTGCTGGCCGCACTGGACGAGATCGTCGCGCTGGGCCCGCGTGTGCTGGTCGGCACCTCACGTAAACGGTTCCTCGCCACCCTCAGCACAGCGCCGAGATCCAGCGAGTCCGCCCCAGCCCACGAGCGTGATGCCGCCACGGCCGCCACGAGCGTGTTGGCTGCTCAGTCCGGGGCTTGGGCGGTGCGAGTGCATGATGTGCCGAGCACCGTCGCCGCTCTCGGCGTCGCGAGGATGGTGGGCCGTGAATGACCAGATCGAACTGCGCGGGGTATCCGCCTTCGGGCGCCACGGCGTGCTGGACTCCGAGCGCCGGCAAGGACAACACTTCAGCGTGGATGCCCTGCTTGAGGTCGACACCGCGGCGGCTTCGGCCAGCGACGAGGTCGGTGCAACGGTCAACTACGCCAGTGTTGCCGCCGACATCGTGGCCATCATCGCCGGTCCGGCGGTCAACCTCATTGAAACCCTTGCAGCACTGATCGCTGAGAAGGTGTTGACTTCCTACCCACTGGTGCAGGCGACGACAGTCACTGTCCATAAACCCCAGGCTCCGGTGGGGGTTCCATTCGACGATGTGCTGGTGCGGGTGACACGGCAGCGGAGCGTCGCCGTGACGATCGGTCTGGGCGCCAACCTGGGCGCAGCTGAACACACGGTGCGGGCGGCTCTGGGTGGGCTGAGCGGCATACCGGCGATATCGGGCCTGCGATCCTCGAGTTTGTACCGAACTGCACCGGTTGGTGGTCCGGAGCAGGACGACTATGTGAATGCGGTCGCGACGGCTCAGACCGACCTGCCGCCTCACGCACTCTTGGGCGTGCTGCACGGTATGGAGCAGGCCTTCGGGCGGACCCGTGACGTGCGCTGGGGACCACGCACGCTTGACCTTGACCTCATCCAGTACGGCTCGCCCGCCACCCGTGATGAAACGGTGCTGGACGAGCCGGACCTCGTGCTGCCTCACCCCAGGACGATGGAGCGGGGCTTTGTGTTGATGCCCTGGTTGGAGGTCGACCCTGCGGCGAGTTTGACGGTCGCAGGTCACGTCGTGCCGGTGGCAACCCTGGTGACTGCGGTGGATGTCAGCGGCGTCCGCCGAATTCCCGGTGGCGAGGAGGGTGATGAGCTCGATGGATAGGCGGTCGGACGGACTCGCCGTCGGCACCGCGGCGCTGGCTGGAGCGGCCGCCCTGCTGCTGAGCGTCCTGGCGCTGATCGGGTGGCGTAGCACGGGCGGGGAGTACCCACGGTTGCCCTGGCTCGCCGTCGCCCCGATGGTGGGTTACGCGGTCTTGGTCCTGTATGCCGCGTGGCGGATTCGGCAATATGTCCGTAGCGACACAGACCAACCGACCGCAGGCTTCGTGCCGACGCCGCAACAGGCGAGAGGGACGCTGGTCGCCGCCCAGGCAGGTGCCCTCGGCGGGGCACTGTTGGTCGGGTTCTATCTGGGCAACGCCGCGCTTCATCTGAGCAATATCGATGTGCTGTCGGTGCGCGAGTTGTTGATCCGGGCCCTGGTCTGTGCCGCCGCTGCGCTTGTCGTCAGCGTTGCCGGGTTCATCGGGCAGCACATGTGTCGGTTGCCCGATGATCCCGACGAGCAACTCCATCGACCGTCCGACGACGACGGCATGGCATACGGCTGATCCGACCGCGGCTATTTGTCGACATCACCCACGACGAAGAAGGTCGAGCCCAGGATTGCCACCATGTCGGCGACTACCGTTCCGGGCAGTATTTGCGAGAGCACCTGGACGTTATTGAACGAGGCCGATCGCAGTTTCAGCCGCCAAGGCACCTTTTCACCGCGGCTGACCAGGTAATACCCGTTGAACCCCAGTGGATTCTCCGAGGCGAAGTAATGCTCGCCAGCCGGCACCTTGAGCACCTTGGGTAGCCGCTGGTTGATCGGTCCATCCGGTAGATCGCGGATCACCTCCACGCACCGGCTCGCCAGATCCAGACTGACGTGGACCTGCTCCAGCAACACCTCGAGGCGGGCTTTGGCATCGCCGGCGGTCCGAGTCACTACCCGCCCCGGGCCATCAGATCCAAACAGTTCGCCATAGGCCAGGTATGGGTCATCCCGGCGCAAGTCCAGATCAAGCCCCGAGGCTCTGGCAATGGGGCCGCTGACGCCATAGGCCAACGCGAGGTCTCGGCTAAGGACGCCCACCCCGCGAGTGCGAGCGTTCAAGATCTCGTTGCCAACGAGCAGCGACTCCAGATCCGGCAGCCGGGAGCGCACAGCGGCAACAGCGACCTCCACATGATCCAGCCACTGCGGCGGCAGGTCGTGCCGCAACCCGCCGACCTGGGCGATCATGTAGTGCATCCGACCGCCGGAGATCTCCTCCATGACCGCCTGCAACTCTTCGCGTTCGCGAAAGGCATAGAAGACCGGAGTGATGGCGCCCAGCTCCAGTGGGAACGATCCGAGAAACATCAGATGGTTCAGCACCCGGTTGAGCTCAGCGAGGAGAGTACGCGCCCAGGTGGCTCGCTCGGGTACCTCCATCTCGAGCAGAGCCTCGACCGTCAGCGCCACCCCGATCTCGTTGCTGAACGCAGAGAGCCAATCGTGACGATTGGCAAGCATCATGATCTGGCGATAGTCGCGCACTTCGAAGAGTTTTTCGGCGCCGCGGTGCATGTACCCGATGATCGGCTCGGCCGCCACGATGCGCTCGCCGTCGGCGGTGATCCGCAACCGGAGCACGCCATGCGTTGCTGGGTGCTGCGGACCGATATTGAGCACCATCTCGGTGGTATGCAGGCCTGCTGCACCGCTACCCACCGCCGCAGTGACACTCGGGTGCAGTGCGCCGCTGCCTACAGCACCCGGCGTTCGTTGAGCCATCTGCTCAACCTACTCCGGAGCGATCCACACAGACCCACCAGAACCCCCCAAAGGACTGGGGTGACGTGAGCGCCGCCAGCGCGCCAGACTCAGCCAGCGCCGCGAGGTAGCCCTGCGGGTCGGTCCGCGACATCGAGGTTGTCGGCGGCATTGCTGGCCCCA
This sequence comes from Ornithinimicrobium sp., assembly GCA_049671385.1. Lineage (GTDB taxonomy): Bacteria > Actinomycetota > Actinomycetes > Actinomycetales > Dermatophilaceae > Ornithinicoccus. The sequence goes on from JBATUU010000270.1 coordinate 30,493, forward strand.
GCAACCCGTGCAGAGCGTCACGTTGTTCTTCGGCCCACGCTTCATCGGGGGCGACCGCAGCCAGCAGCGAGTCGATTGCCACATCAGCCGTGAGATCCATCGATCCATCGGGCACCGGATCCACTCGGCGTCCGCGTTGATAACCGCGTAGCGAGCCATCGACGGGGCGAGCATGCCGGTGGTGTCCGTAGTCGATCACCACGATCAGCCCGTGGGTGACCCGGTCCAGCAACTGGCGCAAGGCCTCATCACGCGAGCGGCCGACCTCGGCCACGGCAACGTCCGGGCCGACCCATTGCTGCAACCACTCCTCGTCGTCAGGCCCCAGCGACGGCCCAAGTCGCCCCGTCCCCGTCTGAGGGTCCACCCACATCTCGTGCCAGTCGCCACCCGGTCCCCGAGCAGCAACCACCGCCGGCACAACATCGAGCCATTCATGCGCTAGCACCAAAGCGTCTCGAACGTCGTCCAGCTCGTCCGGCAACACCGCTCCTCCAGGCGCCTGCCACCACTGCGTGATGCCGCCAACATGTGGGGGCCGCCCGGTGACATCGACCCCTATGTATCGAAGGGAACTGCCGATCTGGTCAAGCGCTTCCGCCAAGGCGGCGCGGTGGGCGCCGATGTCTATGACTGTGTCGAGGCCGTGGCGGTCCGCAAGAGCGATCACAGCGCGAGCTATGACGCGCGATGCGTGCGGTACCCCATGGACCGAGGTGCTGAAGCCGAGGTCGCAGGAGTTTTCTCGGCGGTAGTAGCCGTAGTCGGAGTACAGCGCCTGCTGCCAGGCCTCACGCCATGGCAGAGCGGGTATGGCCATGTTGTGATCCTGGCAGACTCATCGGCTATCGATGGTGACCACGCCTTGGCCAACGCCCACCTAGACTCGCCTGTGTGGATCTGCTCGCGGTGCTCCAAGTGCTGGCCGGGCTGGCTCTGTTGGTCGTCGGTGGCGAGGTCCTGGTCCGAGGGGCATCGGCGCTTGCCGTCCGGGCTGGCATCTCGCCGTTGGTTGTGGGCCTCACGGTGGTCTCTGTGGCAACCTCGGCGCCGGAACTGGCCGTGACGACGGGGGCGGTGTTTTCGGGCGAGAGCGAACTGGCGCTGGGCAACGTAGTCGGAAGCAATATCGCCAACATTCTGTTGATCCTGGGAGTCTCGGCACTGGTGTTGCCGATCGGCATCCGGCGCCAATTGGTGCGTGTCGATGTGCCGTTCCTGATCGGCTTCAGCCTGCTCCTCCTTGTTTTGGTGCTCGATGGGGACATCAGCGCCTGGGACGGGTTGATCCTGCTGGGTGCCTGGCTAGGACACACCGGGATGAGTGTCTGGCTGTCCAAGCGTGGGGACCCGCCACCGGTCGATGAGGCTGAGGTCAACACCGACAGTTCCTTGCCCATGTCCTTGCTGTTGGTCATCGGTGGCGTGGGTTTGCTCGTGGGCGGCGCTCAATTACTGGTGGCCGGTGCCGTCTCCATTGCGATTGGCCTCGGCATCAGCTCCCTTGTGGTGGGTTTGACGGTGGTGGCGATCGGAACATCGATGCCGGAGTTGGTGGCCTCGGTCATCGCCGTGAAGCGCAACGCTGGCGACCTTGCGGTCGGCAATGCCGTCGGTAGTTGTCTGGCCAACATCGGGCTGGTGTTGGGGGTGCCGGCACTGTTGAAGCCCGGTGGCCTCCCGGTGCCCAGCGCCGTGGTCTCAGTGGACCTGCCGCTGATGATCGCTGCGGCGGTCGCCTTGTTGCCTGTGGTCTACACCGGGGGACGGATCGCCCGACGCGAAGGGGGGCTGTTCTTGGCCCTCTATGTCTCCTACACGTGCTACGTGGTGTTGGATGCCTCGGGTCACGACTCGCAGGAAGGTTTCAGCGGCGTCATGGTGGCGCTGGTGTTGCCGCTCGTCGGCCTGACGTTGCTGGTCTTGTCGGGGCGAGAACGTCAGAAGCGGCGACGAGCCAAACGCGCGCCAACTCTTAACGAGTGAGTTGTCGATGTGGCAACAGTCCACCGGCGATAGGGTGTCGGAATTCTGCTAGAAACCCACACGATGAACGTGCAGAATGATCGCGTGATGTTGACCACCGAAGCGCGGCTCGCGGCGGTTCGCAGCAGAGATCCGCGCTTTGATGGGTACTTCTACTTCGCAGTGCGCTCGACAGGTATCTATTGCCGCCCGAGTTGCCCCTCGCGCAGCGCGAAACCCGCGAATCTACGCTTCTATCCCAGCGCCGCCGCCGCGCAAGTCGCTGGGTATCGAGCATGCAAGCGCTGCCGACCGGACGCGATTCCGGGGTCGCCCAGGTGGCAGGAGCCCGCCGACACCGTCTCCAGGTTGATGCGATTGATCGCCGACGGGGTGGTCGATCGTGAGGGAGTCGAGGGATTGTCCAGGCACATCGGCTATAGCGCACGTCAGGTCGAGCGCCTGTTGGTCAGTGAGCTCGGGGCGGGGCCGGTGGCGTTGGCCCGTGCCCAGCGTGCCCAAGCCGCCCGAGTCCTGATCGAGACCACACAGTTGTCGATGGCTGACGTGGCTTTCGCTGCCGGTTTCGCCAGCATCCGTTCGTTCAACGACACGGTTCGAGCCGTCTTCGACGCGACCCCATCGCAGTTGCGGCACCACGGGGCCGGTGCCGCTGAAGCAGCCGCAACCGGTCGAACCTCGGGGGGCGAGCCGGCGATCGGACACCGCATTGTGCTCCGGTTGCCCTACCGCGCTCCCCTTCACACCGGCAGCCTGTTCGGCCATCTGGCCGCCACGGCGGTGCCCGGGGTGGAGGCGTGGATCGACGGGGGATTGGCGCGCTCGATTGAACTGCACGGGGGACCGGCGCTGGTGCATCTGCGACCAGCCGACGGATATGTCGCTGCCACTGTCACACTGACCGACTTGCGCGACCTGACATCTGTGCTGCAACGATGTCGTCGGATGCTCGATCTCGACGCCGACCCGCATGCCTCGGATGAACACCTCGCGCGCGACCCCGCACTCGCCCCCCTAGTGCGCGAAAGACCCGGGGTGCGCTTGCCCGGAGCGATGGACCCCGCGGAGATGGCACTGCGGATCGTGCTGAGTCAACATATCTCGACCAAGGCCGCAGCGACCCTGACCGCACGACTAGTGGCCACCCTGGGCACTGCGCTTACCGGCCAACAGCGCCAGATAGCCGGTATCGATCACCTGTTTCCCGCCCCCGAGATCATCGCGAATGCGGACCCAGACCAGTTGCCCGGAATGCCGCCCACCAGGGCGCTGACGCTGCAGACCCTGAGCGCAGCGCTGGCCAACGGAGCGCTCGATGTGCGACCGGGGGCCGACTGGTCGCACGTTCAGCAGCAACTTCTCGCCATTCGCGGCGTTGGGGAATGGACCGCGCACATGGTCGGCCTGCGAGCCGTCGGCGACCCAGACGCGTTCCCGGCAACCGACCTGGGAGTGCGACGCACTGCTGCGGCCCACGGCCTTCCGGCCGACCGAAAAGCCTTGATCGAGGCTGCAAAGGCCTGGCAGCCCTGGCGCGGATATGCCACCCAAGCACTCTGGGCTGCCAGCGGTCATGCTGCCGCGGCCCTTCCCGTCGCCAATAGTCCGTGGCTTCCGGTTGAGCCAACCGCCCCCGCAACCACCCCACGAGCAGAACCGTCGCACATCCGATCCAGCGAGGAGAAACACTGATGAAAACTGGTTGCTACCTGATGGACACTCCCTTGGGGATCGTCACGATCGCCGGGGGAGAGGACGGCGTCAGTGGTGTGTACTTCGCTGAGCACCGGCACGCCCCGCCGACCCAGACCCTGGGCGAGGTGCTGCCTGCCGAAGACCTCGCGCAATGGCCAGCGCTGTCGGAGGCGGCAACCCAACTGAGCGAATACTTCGCTGGCGATCGCACCACCTTTGACGTGCCCTTGGCGGTCACAGGGACACACTTTCAGCAGCGAGTATGGGCCGCGCTGACGCAGATCCCGTTTGGTCAGACGCGGAGTTACGGACAGATTGCTACCCAGATCGGCGCCACCGGGGCAGCTCGGGCGGTCGGGTTGGCCAATGGGCGCAATCCGGTCTCCATCATCGTGCCGTGTCACCGGGTCATCGGCAGTGACGGCTCACTGACGGGCTATGGCGGAGGAAGCGAGCGTAAGCACGCGTTGCTCGAACTCGAACGTGAGCGCAGCGGTGGGTCGTTGTTCTGATCTTTGCTTCGGTATCCTCGTGCGGTGAGCGACCCTGCGAGTGCTGCGACAACCGACCTACCGGAGCAAATCGGAATCCGCAGTGCCAAGCGAGATGTTCTGGAACAGCGCGGTGTCCCGGCATACCCGGTGACCGTGCCGGTCACGGAGTCACTCGAGAACGTTCGTGCCCGGTGGTCACATTTGGAGGCCGGACAGGAAAGTGGAGCGTATGTCGGAGTCGCCGGACGAGTGATGTTTGTCCGCAACACCGGCAAGTTGTGCTTTGCCTCGCTGCAGTCCGGATCCGGCACGCGGTTGCAGGTGATGATCAGCGTGGCAGTGGCCGGGGCAGAGGCGCTGGCCGATTGGAAAGCGCTCGTCGACCTTGGCGATCACGTCTTTGTGCACGGAGAAGTGATCAGCAGCAGGCGCGGTGAACTATCGGTCATGGCCAGCCGGTGGCAGATGGCGAGCAAAGCGCTGCGTCCACTACCGGTGCTGCACAAGGACTTGTCCGAAGAGCAGCGAGTGCGTCGGCGCTACGTCGACCTTATTGTCCGGCCCGCTGCTCGCGAGATGGTCTATCACCGGTCCGCCGTGATGAAAGCCATCCGCGCGACGCTGGATGAGGCCAATTTCATCGAGGTCGAGACTCCGACTTTGCAATCGATCCACGGTGGAGCGAACGCCCGACCTTTCCATACCCATCTCAATGCTCTGGATCTGCCGATGACGATGCGGATCGCCTTGGAGTTGTATCTCAAGCGCGCGGTTGTCGGCGGGATCGATCGCGTGTACGAGATCGGCCGAATCTTTCGCAATGAAGGCATCGACTCCAGCCATAGTCCAGAGTTCACGATGCTGGAGGCCTATGCCTCATACACGGACCACGTTGGAATGGCTGACCTGACGCAACGACTCATCGTGGCAGCCGCCGACGCAATCGGGTCGCGTGAATTGGTCACCGAGGCGGGCACCGTCAACCTGGACGGACCGTGGCGTTGGCTGAGCTTCTATGAGGGACTCTCTGCGGCACTAGGGCAGACCATCACGGTTGACACCACGGAAAGCGATCTGCGGGAACTCGCCCTTTATCACGATGTTTCACTAGGCGACGGTATTACCGGGCCGCGAATCGCAATGGAACTTTTCGAAGCGATTGTTGAACCGACACTTCTGCAACCCACATTTGTGAATGACTATCCAGCAGAAGCACAGCCGCTGGCCCGAGACCACCGTAGTTCTCCCGGGCTGATCGAGGCCTGGGACCTGATCATTGCGGGGACTGAACGAGCGACGGCATTTAGTGAGTTGATCGACCCCACGATTCAGCGCCGCAGGCTGGTGGAGCAGGCTGCCCGAGCCGCGGGCGGTGACTCTGAGGCGATGTCGGTGGACGAGGACTTCTTGGAGGCGTTGGAGTATGGGGCGCCTCCCATGGGCGGGCTGGGGTTGGGTATTGACCGACTGATGATGCTGCTTACCGGGGTAGGAATCCGCGAAACCATCCTGTTCCCCTTCGTGAAACCGCAGGTGTGAGGTGGATTCCCTCCAGAGCGCGTGGGGCATATTGGCCGCGCTGCTGCCGAGCATCGGACTGCTCTACTTGTTTTGGGTCGTGATGAAGCACATAGTCGAAGGAGACCGTCGCGAACGGGCCGCGCAGCGGTTGGCTGAGGCCGAGGAAGACCGTCTCGCGGCCGGGCAGTCTGTTGCTGTTGAAGAAGAAACGCAAGAAACTTCTGAATAAGTGAGCCAATTTGTTGCCATATTTCTTCGTCCGGGGATAACATTATCGAGGTGACTCGGTCCGTGTCTGAGTCACATCTCCCCGATGAAGTTAGAGGTTCAATTCCATGGCACAGCGTGTACAAGTGATTCTCGAGGATGACCTCGACGGTAGCGAAGCGTCGGAAACAGTGGAGTTTGCACTGGACGGTGTCAGCTATGAGATCGATCTGAGTGATGGCAATGCAGCAGCGCTGCGCAATGACTTCGCCCGTTGGGTCGGTCAAGCGCGTCGCTCTGGTGGCCGCCGACAGACCCGTCGCCGTAGTGGTGGCGGGAGTAGTGGGGCATCTCGCGAAGAACTCGCGAGGATCCGGGATTGGGGTCGCGCCAACGGTTACTCCGTGAGTGACCGCGGTCGTGTTTCCCAAGATGTTCAGGATGCCTACGCTGCGGCCCACTGATCGGCTGCTCTGAGCCGTTGTCATCCAGCCTTCGGGCGATCGATGTATTTCGATCACCCGAAGGCTGGATTGCGTTCAGGCACCTCATTGTTCCCCGAGATATTTACTGACTTCGTCGATGGACACTTGATGGAGCATCGGATCTTCGTCGGCGCCGGCCTCGATGGCTTTCCAACTACGAGGTGTCGCTACC
>JBATUU010000271.1:0-3271 GCA_049671385.1 Ornithinimicrobium sp.
GTCCCGGGCGATGCCGCCGACGATGCGGCCGAGGATGTGCCCGCGCCATTGCCTCCCTTGCACCAAGAGGCTGTCGACGCGATTGAACGTGGCGACTTGGCGGCTGCCGGAGCGGCCTACGAAAAGGCGATGAAGCAAAGTCCGGCCGACGAGGAGGCCCGGCTCGGACTGAGCCAGGTACGCCTGATGGAGCGGACGCAGGCAATGGACCCGGCCGTGGTCCGTCAGCAGGCGGCCGACGCCCCGACCGATGTTGCGGCGCAGATTGCAGCCGCGGACCTCGATCTGGTGGGCGGGCATGTCGAGGACGCCTTTGCCCGGCTGATTGACCTTGTCCGCGTCACCAGTGCCGATGAGCGCAAGACAGCTCGCGAACACCTGATCTCGCTCTTCGACGTGATCGGCGCTCAGGACCCGCGCGTCAGTGCAGCCCGTCGTGCCCTGACGAACGCCTTGTTCTGAGCCGGCCGGCAGACGGCTCGATGCTGTCGCGACGCGCCCGAGCGAGAGCGGCTAGATCGAGCACGTGAACCCCTGAGCCCCGGGTGACCACCGAGTCGGCGGTCACACGGCCCTCGGAGCCAGCGGCCGGCATGCGGGTTAGTTGCTCAACGCGTCGTCAACGACCTGCTGAGCGTCTTTTTGGACCTGGGCGAGGTGCTCGGGGCCCTTGAACGACTCGGCATAGATCTTGTAGACGTCCTCCGTGCCCGACGGACGTGCCGCGAACCATGCATTCTCGGTCAGCACTTTCAGACCGCCGATCGCCGCGCCATTGCCAGGCGCCTCGGTCAAGACCTGCGTGATCGGCTCGCCGGCGACCTCGCTCGCGCTGATCGAATCGGGCGACAACTTCTTCAAGGTGGCCTTCGCGTCACGGTCAGCGGGGGCATCGATTCGAGCGTATGCGGGATCGCCATACTTCTCGGTCAGCGCCGCATATCGCTGCGAGGGTGTGGACCCCGTCTTGGCCAAAATCTCCGAAGCCAGCAGCGCGAGGATCAAGCCGTCTTTGTCCGTGCTCCATACCGAGGCGTCGTGACACAAGAAGGACGCACCGGCCGACTCCTCACCACCGAAGCCGATAGTGCCCTCCAGCAGGCCATCGACGAAGTACTTGAAGCCCACCGGGACCTCCCGCAAGGTCCGGTCCAAGCCATCGGCAACCCGGTCGATCATGCTGGAGGAGACCAAGGTCTTGCCGATCGCCACATCGTTGCCCCAGTGTGGCCGCGCGCCGCCGTATAGATACTCGATCGCAACAGCGAGGTAGTGGTTCGGGTTCATCAAACCGCCATCGGGCGTCACGATCCCGTGTCGGTCAGCGTCTGCATCATTGCCGGTGCTGATGTCGTAGGCGTCACGAGCTTGGATCAGCGAGGCCATCGCGTTGGGCGAGGAGCAGTCCATCCGTATTTTGCCATCGCCATCGAGTGTCATGAACCGCCAGGTTGCATCGACCAGCGGGTTGACGACCGTGAGGTCCAGGCGGTGGGTGTCTGCGATGGCTTGCCAGTAATCCACTGCGGCCCCACCGAGTGGGTCCGCGCCGATTCGCACACCCGCATCGCGGATGGCGTCCATATCGAGAACCTCGGGCAGTGCTGCCACATACTCGCCCATGAAGTCATGGGGTTGGACATAGTCGCCACGACGGGCCCGCGCCAGTGGGATGCGCTTGACCCCGTCCAGATCGTCACGGAGCAACTCATTGGCACGCTCGGCGATCCACGAGGTGGCGTCGGTGTCCGCCGGGCCACCATGGGGCGGGTTGTACTTGAAGCCTCCGTCCCGCGGTGGGTTGTGCGAGGGCGTGATGACGATGCCGTCGGCCACGTCCGAACCGCTGCGGATCTGGTTTGCGACCAAGATGGCGCGTGAAACCGCCGGGGTCGGGGTGTAGCGGTCACGGTCATCAACCAGGGTGGAGACCTCGTTGGCCGCCAACACCTCGATCGCGCTGACCCAGGCCGGTTCGGAGAGAGCGTGTGTGTCACGCCCCAGGAAGAGTGGCCCGGCAATGCCTTGTGCCCGGCGGTAGTCACAGATGGCTTGCGTCGTGGCCAGGATGTGCCGCTCGTTGAACGCGCCATCCAGCGAGGAACCGCGATGACCGGAGGTGCCGAAGGTGACCTGTTGAGCCACGTCCTCGGGGTCCGGCTCGATGGCGTAGTAGGCCGTCACCACCTGAGCGACGTCAATGAGGTCCTCTGGTCGGGCGACCTGTCCCGCATGGGAATGAGTAGCCATCACTTCTCCTGATCACTGGTAGGCGCAGGCGCCTGTTCGGAATCGGCATCGGTCTGTGACTCAGGCGCCTCGGGGGCCACCTCAGCGACCGCCTCCGCACCGGCATCGGCTTCGACGGCGACCTCAACACCATCGGGCGAGCCGACCGGGTCTACTTGGGACTCGGGCACCAACCACAGGGCACCCATCGGGGGCAGCGTGACGGTGCAACTGTGCGATTGCCCGTGGTGCGGCTCATCATGAGCGTGCACTTCACCCATATTGCCCACGCCAGAACCACCGTATGCGTCGGCATCGGTATTCAACACCTCTCGCCAGGTGCCACCGCTCGGTAGTCCCAATCGGATGTCGCGCGGTGTGTCGCCGAAGTTGGTGACCGCGACCATCACGTCCTGGGCACCCGAGTCTTTGGGTGCGCCGCGACGGATGAAGGAGTATGTGTTTCCCTCGGTGTCGTCGGCATCCAGCCACTGGAAGCCGTCCTCGACGCTGTCCTGCTGCCACATTGCCGCCTGCGAGGTGTATACCGCGTTCATGTCGCGCACCAGGTGGGCAATACCGAGGTGATCTGGCTGGCTCAGCAGCCACCAGTCGAGGCTGCGACCGTCGGCCCACTCCGACTCCTGGGCGAACTCGCACCCCATGAAGAGCAGTTGCTTGCCGGGATGCGACCACATGTAGGCAAGAAAGGCCCGCACGTTGGCGAGCTGCTTCCAGCGATCGCCCGGCATCTTGCGCAGCAACGAGCCCTTGCCGTGCACGACTTCGTCGTGACTGATCGGCAGGACGTAGTTCTCGCTGTAGGCATAGACCATCGAGAAGGTGAGCTGATGGTGGTGGTATTGGCGATAGACCGGGTCCTTGGCCAGGTAGTCCAGGGAGTCGTTCATCCACCCCATGTTCCACTTGAAGCCGAAGCCCAAGCCGTCGGCATCGGTCGAGCGTGTCACCCCGGGCCAGGAGGTGGACTCCTCCGCGACGATCATCACCCCCGGATGACGCCGGTATGCCGTCGCCGTGG
>JBATUU010000272.1:0-2993 GCA_049671385.1 Ornithinimicrobium sp.
GAACTGGACCATGTCCGGCCCACCGTCGGTGACGTCGACCTGGGGCGGCTCGTGGCGTGAGACACCTCCCGAGGACATCTGCGCGATGTCGTCGTCGCTCACGCGCGCCTCCTTCGCTTCGACTACACCCATCGTCGGGCGGTCAGCGTCACGTTACCGGACGTGAGGCCCCGAGGTGGCTGGCTGCATATCGACCGGCAACCTGGATGAATACGTCGTTGGCCTCAGTCTCCCCGATGGTGCAGCGTGCCCCCTCACCGGCGAATGGTCGAACGATCAACCCCGCCTCACGGCACACCTCCGCGAAGTCGAGCGTGTCCTCACCCAACGGCAGCCACACGAAGTTGGCTTTGCTCTCCGGGACGGGCCATCCCTGATCGCGCAGAGCCTCAAGCACTCGGGCGCGCTCCTCGATCAGAGCCTTGACCCGAATCTCTAGCTCCTCGAAGGCGTCCAGACTGGCGATGGCGGCCTTCTCCGCGATGTCGGACACCCCAAAGGGGGTTGCAGCTTTGCGCAGCGCGGTGGCAACTTCCTCTGGCGCAATCGCGTACCCCACCCGCAGGCCGGCCAGGCCATACGCCTTGGAGAAAGTGCGCAGCACAGCGACATTTGGGTATGCACGGAAGAGTGCGAGCGCGTCCGGAACGCTGTCTCCGGTCGCGAACTCCAGGTATGCCTCGTCGATGACCACGAGCGTGTCGGGTGGCACTTCGTCGAGAAAGGCGCGCAACTCATCGGCGTGCACCGCCGTGCCGGTGGGGTTGTTGGGCGTGCAGACCACCACCAGACGCGTGCGGGCGCTGATCGCGTCCGCCATCGCCTTCAAGTCGTGCCGAGCCTCGCCGTCCAAGGGCACCTGCACCGAGGTCGCACCTGCCACCGCGATCACGATCGGATAGGCCTCGAACGAGCGCCAGGCATATACGACCTCATCGCCGGGTTCACAGGTGATGTTAACGAGTTGAGTCAGGACGCCGACGCTGCCGGTGCCCGTCGCCACGCACGCCGGCGGCACGTCGAAGCGCTCGGAGATGGCCTCGGTCAGGGCCGCTACCGACATGTCCGGGTAGCGGTTCATGTGTTGCGCCGCCTCGGCGACCGCATCGAGCACCGAAGGCAAGGGCGGGTAGGGATTCTCGTTCGAGGAGATCTTGAACGAGCTCTGCTCTGCACCGCTGGGAGCCGGTTTGCCCGGCTTGTATGCAGGCACCGAACGCAACGCGGCGCGCAGCCGGACCGGTGCGTCGTCAGCAGGCGAGCGATCACTCATGCGGTCACCCTAGTGCCGGTCATTGGTCCTTGACGCCCGTCAACACCCTGGACTACCCCCCACACAAACCTCGATCTTCCCCAGTCGCCAGTACCCATGTCTGCGTTCTGGCTCGACAAAGTGAGCACGTCCAGGGCCGGCTCCCCGGTCAGCAGATCAAGGACTCAGTGTCGTCTGTGCAGACCTACCGAACGACGGCAGATCGGGTCAACCAGAGCACCGCACTGATCGGTTATTCTCTCGAGACCTACCCGGGCCCAGGTTGGGAGTTGCTATGGCAGCAGAGGCGCACGCCGTGTCGGAGTCGAAGACCAGCTATCTCGCTTGGTCGCGCGAGGGGCGGGCTGGGATCGGGCGATACCTGATCACTGCGGTGGTGATGGTCGTGGTCTTCTTCGTAGTTGCTGGCCTGCTCTCAGCACTGCCGGTCGTGTTTCTTCAGATTGCGGCCCCCGACTTCGATCACAGCGACCTAGGACGCAACATCAGGCTCTTCCTCCCGTTCCTCTTCGCGTTCGTGCTGATCCCCCTCGTCGTGAAAGCAGCCCATGGGCGACCGGGCTGGTCCGTCGCCCTGCCGACGCGACGCATCCCTTACGGTGATCTTTTTACCGGCTTCGGGGTGGCTATCGCCGTTTCTATTGTCATGTCCATCGTGTTGCACGTCACTGGCTTGTATGAGCTCGACTACGTGGGGATCGACTGGTCGAAATGGCTGCTGGTGGCGGCTGTCACTGCTCCGCTCATCCTGATCCAGGCCTCGGCCGAGGAGATGCTGTTCCGTGGCTACCTGACTCAGCTGGTCCGATCCCTGACGGACCGGCCTGTGCTCTTCGTGAGCATCCCGGCTGTGTTGTTCTCCATACCGCACATCGCAAACATCGACGAGTTCGGGGGGAGCATCACCGCGCTGTTGCCCTACTTCCTCAGCGGGCTGCTCTATGGATGGGCCGCGTGGCGTTCGGGATCACTGCTGCTAGGCGCTGGGCTGCACTGGGCGAACAACCTCGGCGGAGAGCTTCTCTTCGGGGTCGAGGGCGATGTCATTCAGACGGTTGCACCGTGGATTGGCGATATTCCGAGCCTCGCAATCGTGACCGCGCTGACAGGCCTTAACGCCTTACTGACCGTTGCTGTGCTCGAAATTCTCATGAGGCGCCAGGCCGGGAGGCCTTGATCTGACCCAGCAACACTGCACAGCTCATCGAACTCTCTGGCCGCGAAGTGACGAAGTGGCACCCCTGTCCGGCTGTCCGTCCCGGAACCGGGGGCGTGTCACGGCAGGACGTAACCCTTGCCTGGAGTCCACCTTCGTCTCACTCCGTGCGATATTTCCAATTAAATCCATTTGTTTGCTATCGTAATCCAAGTATATCCACACGAGTTACCTGGGCAGGGAGGTCAGCATGGAGCGTGAATTGCTCGCCGGGCTCGATGTGGGAACGACATCGGTCAAGGCTCTGCTCATGACGCCGGACGGAGTCGAGGTCGCGATCGGGCGGGCACCAACGCACTGGACCTCGGTCGAGACCGGAGCTGAGACCTCCGCTGAGTCGATCAGCGATGCTGCCCGACACGCCCTGGCCGACGCGCTCCGTCAGGCGTCTGGGGATCGGGTTGTCGCTCTCGGTGTGGCTTCGATGGCCGAGTCGGGGGTGCTTGTCGGCTCAGACGACACCCCGGTGGCTCCAATCCTGGCCTGGCATGATCACCGCGACAC
>JBATUU010000273.1:0-4200 GCA_049671385.1 Ornithinimicrobium sp.
GCGCTAGGCCGCACCGAAGTGGTCGAGGAAGAGCGAAACCAGGTCGGTGTCAAGCCCTACTGGGCAGGACCTCTCAACCGCCCGTGAAGGCGTCCCGGTAGCCGAACCGCAAACGACACAAGCCCACGCCATCAAGCTGTGCGGCCGACAAGCAACGACCTACCGTCCCGTTGCCCCCGTCCGGCTCCGCGTCCCGGGACCGGGACGCCATACGGCGCGGCACCTGGCCCGTCCCCCTAGCAATCGTCGGCGAACGGTGTCCCCGACTCGCGATTTACGCCTGGGGTGGAGTCGCACCACGCGCACGCTTGGATGAGGGCCAGCACACCCATGACAAGTGCGGCTGGGAATCAGGCTCGGGCGACCGGACGACGGAGCGTGCGGTAGCCACCGACCATGCGCTGAGCACCGCTGATGGCGACGACAGCCGCCCATACCCACGCGATCTGCTCGGCATAGAACGGCACTATCAGCCAGAGGCTGTGCACGGCGATCGTCTCGGTGCCCTCAGCCAACCCCGCGAGGAAACTGAACGATCGACCGTCGTCGAGTTGCTGACCAGTGCGCTCGGCGACCGATGAAAACGCCAAGAACGCGGTCCCGTTGACGTAGTAGGCGAGCAGCACAGCGGCAAATGGCAACCAGGATGCGTCATATCCCCCGGAGGCCGTCGGGGCGGTCACGCCCATCGCCACCCCGACCACCGTGGCGCCATAGACCAGGAAGTCGGCGGTGATGTCAAGGAATCCACCGGCCTCTGCCTGGTGATCATCGACCGGACCGCCGCTCGCCGCCCGCCGCGCACGATGCCTGGCCAACGAACCATCCAACCCATCGCATAGTCGCGAGGTCAGCCACAGCAGCAAGGCAAGCACCCACAGCTGCAATCCGGCGGCCAGGGCGCTGCCCAAGCCCAGCACCAGACCCACCACGGTGATCCGGTCAGGCGTAAGGCCCGGGCGATCGATTGCTCGCGCCAAGTTGTCCATCGGCGGCGCCAGCACCGCACGCATCGAAGCATCCAGCATGGATGTGCGGCGCCGTTAAGCGCCTGCCTCCTCGGTGCTCAGCGAATGATCGCCGTCTGTTGCACCGGAGCGATTGACGAGCACGTAGCCGATCACGATCAGCACCACGATCCCGGCCAGGGCCCACAGCAATCGACTCGGATCCTCGAGGCCCGAGGCCCCGACCTGTACGTACAGCACCACTGCCGGGATGATGCCCAGCGCAGTGCCGAGCGTGTACGAACTGCGCGGTATGCCGGTCGCCCCTGACACGTAATTGATCGCCATGAACGGTGCCACCGGCATGAGCCGCAGCGCCAGCACCGGGAAGACTCCGGTGCCCTGCAGATAGCGCAGCACCTTGCTCTGGTGCTTGCTGATCAGCGGCTCGACCACTGGCCGCAAGGTGCTGTCGGCCACGAAGTACCCCAGTAGCGCGCCCAACATCGCACCGATATAGACCACGACAACCCCCCACATGCCACCGAACACTGCCCCAGCCAAGATCGTGAACAATCCCAGTGGCACCGGGAGCAGGGCGAGCACTGCATACACCGCAATGAACACCACTGGTCCCCAAATACCCGCGGCAGCTACTTGCTCACGGACGGCATCAGGTTGCAGCAGACCAGACTGATAGGCCACCGCGAGTGCGCCTAACAAGGTCAGGGCAATCACGCCTCTGATTACCCACCCGCGCGTGGTGACGCGTTCTTTCATTCCTTCAGCCTTTCGCTGCATGTGTGCCCTATTCTCACTCCGGTGATGCTGCATGCTGGTGCAGGGAAGCCGGTGGGCGTGCCGTTGTGTTCCCCGATCACCCGTTCCGTTCCCGTTTCGAAAGAAGTTCTTTGATGCATCGCGTCGCCGTATGGGCCACTTGCGCCGCCTTGTTGCCGCTGGCCGCTTGTGCCCCGCCACAGGCACAGGAGGCCGCCGCTGATGATCGTTCGTTTGCTGATATTGCCGAGGCGGCCCAAGGTCAAGAGGTCGCTTTGTGGATGTGGGGCGGTGACCCGGCCGGCAACGCCTACGTCGACGATGTGCTCATCCCAGCCGCAGAAGAAGAGGGCGTCCAGCTGCGTCGTGTGCCGGTCGCGGACACCAGTGATGCAATCAACCGAGTGTTGACCGAAGTTCAGGCCGGCACCACCGGCGGCGAGGTGGACCTGGTATGGGTCAACGGGGACAATTTCGCGACGGTGCAACAGGCCCAGGGGTGGCGCTGCGGGTGGGTAGAAGACCTCCCTAACGCCCAGTTCCTTGACGCGGAGGACCCTTTGCTGACCGACGACTTCGGCGTCGAAGTTGCCGGCTGCGAAGCCCCTTGGCACAAGGCACAGTTCACCGTCGCCTACGCCGCCGACCGTGTTCAGCAGCCGCCAGGCACGATGCTGAAGCTGCTCGAGTGGGCCGAGCAGAACCCGGGCCGGTTCACCTACCCCGCTCCCCCAGACTTCACGGGCTCCGTTTTCGTCCGGCAGGCCTTGTATGCGACGGCCGGTGGGTATGAGCAGGTGCCGTTGGAGTTCGATCAGGCTTCCTACGACGAGCTGAGCCCTGCTCTGTTTGAGCGTCTAGAGGCCCTCGAGCCCTCGTTGTGGCGCGACGGTGAGACCTATCCCCGCGACAGCGCCGCCTTGGACCGGCTGTTCGCCGATGGACAAGTCGACTTCACCATGACCTACGGCCCCGCGACATTGACCGACCTCGTCGCAGACGGCACCTTCCCGCAGAGCACCACAGTGCTGACCCTTGCCGATGGCACCATTGGCAACGCTAGCTTCCTGGCGATCCCGGCCACTTCGGGCAATGCGGAGGGGGCGATGGTCGTCGCCGATCTGGCGATGTCACCCGAGCAACAGGTGGCTAAGGCGGACCCAGACGTATGGGGCCAGTTCACCGTGCTGGATACAAGCGCGCTGGAGGAGGCCGATCTCGCCGCGTTCGAGGCATTGCCCGAGTCCCCCGTGGTGCCGCCCTATGCAGAGTTGGCTGCGAACGCCAACCCGGAGTTGGCAGCCGAATGGGTGCCCGCGCTGGATGAGGGCTGGCGTCGAGCGGTGCTCGGCGGACAGTGAGCCCACGACGCACACCGCGGGTGCGGATAACCGATGTGCTGACCCTCACCGCCGCGGCGCTGTGCGCTGCGGTGGTGCTCGGCGCTGTGACCACCTTGGCGCTCACGGCCACTGGCCTGATGCCTGTGGTCGGCCAACCTGCACTCAGTGGCCGGGCGTTTGAGACCGTGGGGCCCGATCTAGTGCTGGCAACTCGGGAGTCGCTGCTGATCGCGACCGCCTCCACCGCGCTTGCAGCGATCGTGGGCTTGTCTGCTGCGATGGTGATCCTCAGCAGCACCCCTGGGGCCAGGTTGCTGGCGGCGCTGGCCGCCGCGCCGATCCCGATCGCGCACATCGTCGCCGCCTCCTCGTTCGCCCTGCTGCTCTCCGATGCGGGGTTGTTCAACCGGCTGGCCGCAGTCGATACCACCACGTGGCCAGCGCTCGTGGCCGGTCCGTGGCCGATCGCCTCCGTCGCAGCCTTCGCCTGGAAGGAGTCCGCTTTTGTGGCCCTCGTCGTCAGCGCCGCTGTGGGCCCACACCTCACAGGCTACGCCGAGACCGCAGCCCTCCTGGGGGCCAACTCCTGGCAGCGCACGACCCGCGTGCTGCTTCCACTGGCACTGCCAAGCCTGCTCGGCGCGAGCATCATCGTGTTCTTGTACACCCTGGGCTCCTATGAAGTCGTCTGGTTGCTGGGCCGAGCATTCCCTGAGCCGCTGCCGGTGACGGCATACCGCCTGTTCACCTCGGTGGACCTCCAGGCCCGACCTCAGGCTGCCGCGGTTGCCCTGGTCGGGGTGGTCCTGGCGTTGGTTGCGGCTGTCGCAACGGTGCCCCTGCTGCGCCGCCTCGGGGTGGCCCGATGACCGGGCGGGTGGGGACCGCAGCGCACGCATTGCCGGGAGGCGGCGTGCTTTCTGGACACGGCCTGCTTTCTGGCCGCGTGCCTGCGCTCATCGCCCTCACCGTGCTCACCACGTGGTTCGCGGTGCCGCTGGTGCCGGTAGCGCTGTGGGCGTTCGCCGATCGGTGGACCTTCCCGGCCCTCTTGCCGCAAGATTGGGGACTGCGCGGGTGGCGCGAGGCGCAGCAAGCCGGCGTGCCCGCCGCGTTCGCCCGATCCACGG
>JBATUU010000274.1:0-4691 GCA_049671385.1 Ornithinimicrobium sp.
CTGCTGGTCAGCCGCATCGCTGGCGAGGGCGCGTGCTCCGGTTGACGGTCCTGCGGGGTCGCGGGTGTCTCTGTCATCGCCCGCCTGCCTGGCTGGGCACCGGGAGGTGCTCGAGAGATTGGCTGAAGACCTCGAAGAAGAACCCCGCCGCATTGGCCACTTGCGAGATGCCCAGCAGCGCGACCAAGGGCACCGCTGATCGCAGTGGCGTCCGGCCGAAGGGTCGGGTCATCAAGGCGATATAGAAGCTGGCTGGTTCCACCCGCACCCTCGCGTTGACAGCAGCGAACGCAAGACGCCGACGACGAACGATGTAGGCGCCTCGGCCGTAGTTCCAATGCTGGCGACAAAAGCCCCCCATACCCATGGAGTGAGAGTGTCGCACCACAGCGGCCGATGCCTCCACCAGGGGTCGCCCGCCATGGCTCCATCGTTCGCACAGCTCTCGGTCCTCACCGCCGGGCCGGGGGAAGGTGGTGTCGAACCCGCCTACCTCCTGGAAGTCCTGGCGGGGCATCGCCAGATTGTTGCTGGCGAAGAAGCGGCTCGGGGCGTCTGGGGTGAACCACTCGTACAGGAAGTCCTGCAGCATGTGGCTAGCCTCGGCACATCGTTGCTCCGGCAGGGCGTTCACCACAGCTCCCCCGATGGCGGCCTGCGGGTAGGCGGTATGAGCAGCGGCCAAAGCGGCGACCCATCCCGGCTCGGGTTCGCAGTCGTCATCGGTGAACGCCAGGAGTGCGCCGCAAGCCAGTCCCGCCCCGACGTTCCTGGCCACGGCCGGTCCGGCGTTGCTTTGCCGATGGACCCTCAACCGCAGCCGATCTGTGAACTGCGAGCAAACCGTCTCCAGGGGCTGGGGGCTGCCGTCATCGACGATCACCACTGTCAGC
The DNA here is from genome assembly GCA_049671385.1 of Ornithinimicrobium sp. Taxonomy (GTDB): domain Bacteria; phylum Actinomycetota; class Actinomycetes; order Actinomycetales; family Dermatophilaceae; genus Ornithinicoccus. Next base: position 894 of record JBATUU010000274.1, read on the forward strand.
AACTCGGTCGGGTAGTCCTGGCGCACCAGCGCCTCCAAGCAGACACGCAAGCGTTCAGGGTGCCGGAAGGCTGGGATGACGATGGTCACTTCCGGTGGCCGGATCACACCTGAGGCAGGAGGCTCGCTGGTCATGGGCACGTCTCGCTGGTGAATCGCGCGTGGTCTGCACGCGACAGATGGCGCATCCGATCCATTTCGAAGGTGGCGGCAACCTCCTGGGCTCGCCCAGGGCCGGCGAGGTAGCCGGCCGCCTGCCCCGCAGCATCCAGACTCAGGGCCAGAAGTAAACCAGGCAGGATCCTGGGTGTGAGGTGATGATGCGCTCGGCCGACCGCAAGGTGTTCAGCGTGCAGACGTTGCAGCCGTACATAGGGAATCACTATGCACGCCAGGGCGTATGCGGCCCGCTTCACCGGTGACCACCGCTCCGTCTCAGCACGGATGTGGCCGTACAGGCGGCCGGCGTTGTAACGCAGCTTCGCGGTCGAGGACGGCCGGGAGGGGTTCAGGTGTGCGATCCGTGCGTCCGCCGCTAGGTACATTCGCCCTCCGGCAGCGCGGAGCCGGTCGTGCAAGCCGCCACCGCGGACCATGAGATCGGGAAGCTCTTCGGACAAAGCTGCCAAGGCAGAACGAGCATAGGAACCATTGTGGCCGGGTACATCGAAGATGGCGCCGCAGCGCGCCGGATCGACCCACCATCCATAGCCGAGCAGCAGGTTGGCCCAACTCAGAGATGAAGACGGATTGGCGTTCTCCATCACCGAACCGACCGACACCCAGTCCGCGGCTCGATAGGCCTCCATCACCGCCCGGGCCCAGCCCGGGCCGACGAACGCATGATCCTCGACGACGGCAACAATATCCGCGCTCGCCTCGCTCACTCCCAGCGCGGCTGCCCGGTCCACATTCGTGATGAGTCCGTAGGCGACGATGCGTACGGCAGCAAACCGATCGAACTCCCAGGGGTGGTGATCAGCCACGGATGCAGGCGAGGTGGCCACCAGGATCAACTCGATCTGATCGGCGGTGTCTTGCCCACTCAGGTGCCGAACACTGCGCCGAACCTGGGCGAAGTCCGAGGGGCTCACCACGACGACCGACAAGGAGGGGGCTGTACTCATCTCGCCCCGTCCTGTGGGTCACCGGCACCCGTCAGCAGGATGGATCGGTAGACCTGCTCCAGGCGCGTCACCGCGGACTCCTCGGCGTAGTGCTCCAGGGCGCGCGTGCGGCCCGCTCGACCGAGCTTCTCGCACCGGGCACGATCGCTGAGCAGTCCGGTCACCGCGGCCGCCAAGGCGTGGGCATCGCCGGAGGGCACCAGGAGACCCGTGCTGCCCTCGATCACCACCTCGCTGGGGCCGCCGAGCCGACTCGCCACCACGACCGTGCCTCGCATCATCGCCTCCAGAGTCACGTTGCCGAGCGGCTCCTCCCAACGACCTGGGACGGCCTGTACCCAGGCACTGTCAAACCGCCGCTCAAGGCTCTCGCGGTCCAGGTGCCCACAGAACTCGACCTGCTCGACTAACCCGAGCCGGGCCACCTGACAGCGCAGCGCATTGCGTTGCGGCCCCGTGCCGGCAATCAGCAATCGAGCCCGCGGCACCTGTGTCACGACGCGGGCGAATGCCTCGATGAGCAGGTCGACACCCTTCTCCGGGACCAGCCGTCCGGCATATGCCACGATCGGTGGATCTGCCAAAGCTGGGCGCGCTGGCCGGCTGTGTACTGAGTTGAAGATGACCGCGCTGACCGGGACACCTTCACTTTCGAGTCGGCGCCGCATCGTCTCACTCACGGTGATCACGGCGTCGATGTGGTGCGCCCAGCGACGCCACATGCGCTGTTGAAGCATGTCGAGCGCCCAGGACTGCGGCGTCACACACCGGTTGCGCAGACACACCGCACCGGAGCGCACGGTGCACGGGCTGCCGTCCGGCAACACCTTGGTACCCCGTGGGCAGATGGCTTTGTAATACACGACCTGCCACACGGTCGGTACGTCTGCCAGTACGTTCAAGATCAACGGAGAGAGTTGAGTCAGGAACATCCGTATGTGCACGACATCGGGCCGGAAGTTGTGCATCTCTCGACGGAGAGCGCGCGCGGCCGAGACGTTGGCTGTCTGATTGATCACCCGCACCTTGGGGTGAGTCGTGCCGAAGCATTCGGCATCCCTGGTCTCAGCCCCAGTTGGGGCACCGACGGTGGAGGCGAAGAGCCGGACGTGGTGACCCGCCTGAGTCAGCATTTCCTTCGTCCGCACGGTCTGCAGCTCTGCTCCTCCATCCGGGCTGGAGGAGTCGTTGAGCAACAGCACCCTCACGTCCACACCCTAGCCCGAAGCGGGACCGCCAGGCAGTGCGGAAACGGACTCCACCCGACCTGAGCCGGCCGAGCGTTCGGCTGCCTCCAGGATGGCGCCGGCGCGTACTCCGTCCTCGATCGTGGGACCCTCGTACCGTCCGGTGCGGATGGCTGTCACGAAGGTCCCGAGTGCGTCTTTGAAGGTCGTCTCTGCCGGTGGATAGATCCGGTCAACGGTCGATCGAAGACCCTGGACGAGTGCCTCCGTAGCGGCTCCCACTCCCGTGCGACCTGCCGTAGGTGCCAGCGAGACCTGGCGACGGCCCATCCGGTCCACCTCCAGCGTTGCCTCCGTCCCAAAGACCTCGAGTCGGTCGGACGCCGCAGCCGAGCTGGTCGCCATCAAGTGCGCAATGACACCGGATGCCATGGTCAAAGTCAGCGCCGCGGTGTCGAGCGGGTGATGCCGGGAGACGATCGAGGCACTCACCGTGTCGACCTCGACGCCGAGGATATGACGTGCCATGTCCACGTGGTGTGAGGCCAAGTCTAGGAGAGCACCTCCTCCGGTGACGCGTTGCCGCTTCCACTCCGGGAGATCGCGCGGGGCTGAGCTGAACACTGCTCGTAGCGCCACCACCTCACCCAGCTGATGACGGGCAACGCTGTCCGCAGCGATCTGGTGTAGTGGATGGAACCGGAAGTTGAAGCCAACGGCGCCCACCAGACCGGCGGAGGTCCAGGCGCGCTGCACCCTCAGACCCTCCGACAGGTCCACCCCCAGTGGTTTCTCGACATACACGTGCTTGCCTGCGGCGAAGGCCGCGACTGCCACCTCAGCATGCAGGTGCGTCGGCAACGCGATGACGACAGCCTCGACCTCGGGGTCATCCAGCACAGCAGCCGTGTCGTCAGCGAGCGCCACCCCGGGCACGAGCCGACTGACCGCGGCGCGCGCCTGGGGGTCGATGTCAGCGGCGACCACGAGACGTACTCCAGGAAGGCCGCGCAGGACGGGCAGGTGGAACATCTGCGCTATTCGGCCGCACCCCAGCACGCCGACCCGGACGGCGCTCGGGTCCGGTCTCATCCCCGGGACTCTAGCGCCCGAGCTGGCTAGCCCCACGAGCCGTATACTCTCGGCTGCCTCAGACAACAGGAAGGCCCGGGTATGTCGACTGTGCTCCCGACGGTGTCCATCGTGCTGCCGATGCACCGGACCGGAGACGAGGCGCAGGGTTGCCTAGCCGCCCTGGCCGCCCTGAGCCCGGCACCTCGAGAGATCATCATCGTCGTCGATGGGGCCGCCCCAGAGGTGATGGAGCTGGCCCGCCCGCACGCCACCCGTTTGATCCCCTTGCGCCGGCAAGGGGGACCCGCGCGCGCGCGCAACCGCGGAGCAGTTGCCGCGACGTCAGATGTGCTGCTCTTCATTGACGCCGACGTCGTCGTGCAGCACGACATCGTCGCCCGCGTGCAGGGC
>JBATUU010000275.1:0-3924 GCA_049671385.1 Ornithinimicrobium sp.
GCGACCTCGCCGCCCAAAGCTGTGGCCATGGCCTGGAATCCGTAGCAGATGCCGAGCACCGGCACCCCCGCCTCGACCAACGCGGGGTCTAGGCCAGGCGCTCCTTCGGCATACACCGACGACGGACCACCGGAGAGCACCACCGCGCTGGGGTCTTTGGCCAGCATGTCTGCCACCGGCATCGAGTGAGGCACGATCTCGCTGTACCGCCCGGCTTCGCGCACACGGCGGGCGATGAGTTGAGCGTATTGGGCGCCGAAGTCGACAACTAATACTGGACTCTTCACCAGATCTTGCTTCGTCGCGTCAGTCACGGCCACGCGGCTAGGCTACCGGCGCGGCTTGCCCGGTGCCGCCATCGCTCACGTCCGGGCGCGGCCAGCCACCTGCGCCTTGGCTCCACGGGTCACCTGACGCTCCACATAGAACGACAAGAAGGGCACGACCCCGGCCAACATCACGCCGACCATCTTCGGCAAAGACCAGCGCAACTCAAAGCCCAGCATTGCAGTGGCCACCAGATAGACCATGTAGAGGAAGCCGTGCGGCTGAGCCCACCAGTCGAGCAGATGATTGTCGAAGCCGTAGCGCAGCACCATGTGCAACGTGAGGACGAGCAACGCGATGCCGACGATCATCGCCATCACTTGGAAGAACTTCAGTTTCGCTGCGTCGCTCACAGGGCAACGCCTCTCTGGCTTTCTGAGCTCGTCCCGGTCACGACGTCACACTAGAGGGGGCGGGTGCACCTCGTGTCACCGGTGGGTAGGTGGCATCGCGCAAGAATCGCCAGTACATGTAGACGGCGAACGCCGCGAAGACCCACCACTGCATCGCATAGCCCACATTGCTCCAGTCCAAGCCGTCGCTGCCCAAAGTGGGTGGCGGCACCAAGACCACACTGCCGGCTGTGCTGGGCGGCTGCTCGTCCGTGGCAAAGATGAACGCGTTGTAGAGCTCGCCGGGCCACTCGTTGACCAGATTGGCTAGATCGACCGACCCGCGCTGGCCTGGGGGCAGGCCCGCATTCGAGACGGGCGACTCAGCCGGTGCCAACGTGCCGGAGACTGTGCGGGTTATCTCCTCCGGGGCACCGGCGTCCTCAGGCTGAGCCACCCATCCCCGCAGCACCGGCAACAGCGCCCCGCTCTGCGTCCGCAGCGGGGTGATCACCCAATAACCCTCCACGTCGTTCAGCCGTCGCTGCGGGACGAGAAATTGCAGGTCAGCGACATAGGACCCAGTGGCCTGGACCGGCAGGTTGGAGCCGTCGTCCGGAAAGGCCTGATGCGGCTGCAGCACATCCGTCAGGGGTTGGCTGGCCAAATTAGCCTGCTGCGCACCCAGGTCTCGGTTGTCTTCATCCTGCGCGCGCGAGATCTGCCACATGCCTAGCTGACCAAAGGAGATCAGCACGACGAGCAACACCGCCAGCAGGGCGAGCCACCGTGGTTGTAGGGCAGTGCGTAGCACGAGACCAGGGTACGGGTGGGATCAGTGCACCGGCTGGGAAGGATCAGTCGTCGTTGCTTTCGGTCGTCTCGCCGTCGACCTGGTCATCGAAGACGTAGATGCTGCCGCCGTAGCAAGCGACCCATACCGAATGCGTGACCGGGTCGTAGGTCAACCCGATCGGGTTGGCATCGGTGGGCTCCTTCTGTAGCAGCGACATGTCCGAGGTTGCGATCTTGGCGACGGAGGGCTCGTAGTAGTTGACTACGTAGAGCGCGGTGCCATCGGATGACAGTGACATGCTGCGTGGCTCGCGGCCCGCGACCACCTGATCCACGATCTCCTCGGTCGCCGTGTCGATCTTGTAGACGGTGTCCGCACCGCTGACCGCCATGAACAGGTATGCGCCGTCATCCGAGAGATTGAGGTGACGCGGTTTGCGCTCGGTGTCCAACATGACCTCGCTCTCACCGGTCTCCAGATCGACCTTGTAGAGCTTGTCGGCATACATCGCAGCCACGTATGCCGTTCGGTTGTCGGGCATGACCTCAATCCCTCGGGGAGCGGCCGCGATCGAGATCACGGAGACCTCCTGGGCGCTCTCCCGGTCGACCACCGAGATCGTCGAGTCGCACCAGTTGCTGACCAGCACACGCGTCTGGTCCGGGGTGATGTCAACGTACTTGGGCACCGCGCCGACCTCGATCACCTGGTCCCACGCCATGTCCTCGGCATCGAATCGGTAGAGCATCGAGGCATCGACGCCATCGGCTGGAGTGCAGTTGTCGAATCCTGTCTTACCGAAGCCCTCGCCATACATCGTGTACTGCGAGACGTATGCGTACCTGCCGTCGTCCGTCCAGGCCGCTTCGACCGGTGCCCCCTTGGCCAGACCCTGACGATCTGGGAGGTCGAACTCGGACAGATCCACGCTGTCGTCCAGCGTCTGCACCAACTCGCGGGTTTGGCTGTCGTAGACCGTCGAACTATGGCGATACATCATGTTGTTTGCTATCACCAGGCCGTTGCCCGAGGCGACGACCGACTTCGGAGTGATGTCGCCGGTGATGTAGTCGATGCGCTCCATCCGCGAGGACTCGGAGGCAATCCCCGGTGGCTTCACCAGGGTCCCCCCGGCGGCCTCTTTACCCTTCGCGTCGCCGTCACTGTCATCGCCGTCACTGTCATCCCGGTCACTGTCATCCCCGTCGTCAGCGGAGTCAGAGCCATCCTGTGAGTCCTCGGCCACCTGCTCGACGTCGCTGCCGTCGGCGGCCCCCTGACCGTTAGCCGCTGGCGCGGCATCGCTGCCGCCCAGTGCCACAAACGCGAGCCCACCCACCAGGAGAAGTATCAACACGGCGATCAGCGCACCACCGAGCAGGTGTCGACGCCGCCGGTAGAGCGGGTCATTGCTCAGGTGCATCAGGTCGAATCTCTCCGTCGGCGTGTGCGCGCTCCCTCAAGGTCAGGATAAGCGCTAGATGCTCGCACGCGACGATGCCACACAAATTCAGATGCCACACAAATTCAATGGCCTGAATCATGGCTCGACTCGTATCGTGCAGCAGGTATGCATGCCCTGCCGCTGGAGGATCCTGGCACCCCCGATGTCCGCACCCCACGCCGCTATCTGTGGTGGTTGGCGCGCGGCCAATCCGGCCTGCTCGCGCTCAATGCGCTCCTGTGCACCACGTGGTTGGTCACCCAAGCGTTGATCCCGCTGACCCTCGGCCAAGCGATCGAGCAAGGCATCGTCGCTGATGACCGTGGCGCGCTGACCCGATGGACGCTGGCCATCGTCGCTCTTGCGCTGATCGGTGCTGTCTTCGGCACGTTGTGGCACCGCAATGCGGTCATCAACTGGATGCACGCGACATATCGCACCATGCAGGTGGTCGGCGATCATGTGCTGCGGGCCGGTCAGGCGGTCACCCGATCGACGCCCACCGGCGAGGTGGTCTCTGTCGTTGCCACTGATGCCACCCGGATCGCCAACTTGTATGAGTCCAGCGGTTTGATCGTCGCCGCCGGTGTGTCGTACGTCGTCGTCGCCGCAATCCTGTTGTCGCAGGACGGCACCTTGGGGCTGATCGTTCTGATCGGAGTCCCAGTGCTGACAGTCCTGCTCTCGGCGGTGCTGAAACCGCTCCAGCGGCGTCAAAATGCGGCCCGTGAAGCCGCTGGTGAGCTCGCTACATTCGGCGCTGACACGGTGACCGGGCTGCGCGTCCTGCGCGGTATCGGCGGAGAGGCGACCTTCCTGCGCAGGTATGACGAACAATCAACTCAGGTGCTCCGGCGAGGCGAAGAGGTAGCACCGGTGCACGCCACCTTGGAGGCCGCTCGCGTGTTGCTGCCGGGCATCGTGGTGGTGCTGGTGACATGGCAGGGGGCGCGGTTGATCCAAGCCGAGACGTTGGCGCCCGGTGATCTGGTGACGTTCTACGGCACGGCTGCTTATCTGACGCT
>JBATUU010000276.1:0-3159 GCA_049671385.1 Ornithinimicrobium sp.
GTCTAAGCCACCGCTGGCGTGAATCAGCGCCTCCGCCAAAACAAGACGGGAGCGCACCCGCAACCCTTGCTCGCCACCACGGTCAGCGAGGACGACCGCACCGCGTAGAGACTGGATGCCCGTGTCAGCCGCACCGGCAGCGACCGTGGCTTCCCCCTTCTCGATGATGGCGGCGACAGTGTCGACATCCCCCGGGCCCGCGACCTCAGGTGTCTCGCGGATGGCGGCCTCGATGCACGGCCCGGGTGAGGTGCCGAGTTCCCTATCGAGCAACTTGGCACATCGGCGCCGCTGCTGCTCGGCCGCAGTCAGATTTCCCATGAGTCGGTAGAGGCGGATCACGAGGGCATGGTGGTTCTCATCCAGCGGGTTCATCGAGGTCGCACGCACCGCGTAGTCGAGTGCACGCTCAGTCTCGCCGTGGGACATCGAGCCCAGCTCGGCTTCATGGAGCACGGCCTCGGTGGCTCCTCTGAGCCTGTGCTGCTCGCACAGCAACCACGACTCGTAGGTCGGCGCACCGTGGACTGTTACGCCATCCAGCAACTCGCCCCCAAGACCGGACAGGTGAACTGCGTCCTGCCATGGTTTGCTCGTGAGGACCTGGACGTCGACGACCGACCCCTCGGGCAGCCCCAGTAGGACTGGGTTGCCTCCGATCGACGCGCCGTCACCGAGGCCCCGCCGAATCTCAGCGAGGCTCCACCTCAACGCACGGAGCGGATCGTCCGCCTCGGCAAACAGCAGGGAAGCGAGAGGAGTCCTCGTCGGCTGAGCGTGGTCGAGGAGTATGTAGGCCAAGACGGCCCAACTCTTGCGACTGCGAAGAGTGACCTCCTCGCCGGTGGCACGGATGATCTGCGGTCGCCCTAGCAGATCAACGGTGACGCCGGTCATCTGCTCACTGTACTGAGCCCAGGGACCTTCCTAGCCGGTTCAATGCCGCGCCCGGCATGGCATGCTCGCCTCAGGTGCCTTCGGTCACCTTGAAGATTTCGTCGGCAACAAGGCCGTGAGACTCCCGATGCACTGCCATGGCCGACTGTGCGTCCGGAGCCTCGACGAGGCAGAAGATCCGACCCGATTCTTCATCGAACCAGTACCGAACGTAGTTGACGTTGTGCGCGGCCTGAGCAGCCAGGTCGGCCTTGTGGGCCTCGGCGGCGTCGGCAGCCGGCACACCACCGGTGATGGTGTGGACGTCCATAAACAATGGCATAGGTTTCGCCTTCCAGTTCGTCCGCTGAGCACCTCCTGCTCAGGCGGTGTGACCAGCGAACACCCACACCGTGTGACACTGGGTTTGACAAGCGCACCCGCGATACTGCGCGCTCCCAGAGCCCGTTGACCGCTGCTACGTGGTCGGAGAACCTGCTTGGACCTCATGAGGTCGCCGGTGGCGGCCCGTCGCGCGATCGTCTACCAGAGCGGCTGCACTAGAGAACGGCGCTGGAGAGGTTAGAGACGAGGCTTTGGGGGTGGCGTCGAGAGCAGTCTAAGGCGTGCTCGTCGATCAGGGCTTGGTCGCCGACGTAGACCCAGGAGTCCGAGACTATGTCGCCCTTGGTCATCGGTTGGACGTGATCGAGCTCGACCAGCGCTCGAAGCCAATCATGCCCGACCTTGACCAGCAGTCCACCCTGGCCGCTCACCCAGCAGCCCTTGCTGCCCTCCGCCACGAAGGTCAAGGCGCCGAACATCTGCGGCCAGGGAAGCTGGCGGGGGGAGAGATCCAGGACATCGGTCGCCTGGGTCGGCATGACCAAGGGGTTCGAGGCTTTGGCCATCTCCGGCCGCCAAGCCCTCGGCAGAGCCGGTGAAGTTCTGCACTTTCAACAGCTGAGACATCTCCCTCCTAGTCCGAGTAGGCACCGACATTGCAGGCGGTCGCGTGCCCTCGTTCTCACCGTTTTGCCCCCACTTGCCTTCGTCGGACGTCTCACCTTCGCGAATCACCCACTGGTCACAATAGGTGGCGTGCCTCTGATTGTTCGTCCTGCTGTGGCATCGGACGCTGACTTCCTTGCGCAGATGCTCGTGGCAGCGGCATTCTGGCGATCTGGCGGGCCAGCTGGCAGCGTTCGAGAGGTCTTAGGCCAGCCCCAGCTCGCGCACTATGTCGCGAGCTGGCCGCGTGCGGATGACCTCGGCGTCATCGCCCTCGACGGGGAGCAGCCCGTGGGAGCCGCCTGGGCTCGGTTCTTTCCTGATAGCGACCCTGGCTACGGCTTCGTCGACACCGCCATACCGGAGGTATCCATGGGCGTCGTGTCAGCGTGGCGGGGACGTGGAGTCGGTTCCCTTCTGCTGGAGGCTTTGATCACCGCCGGTCGCGAGCAAGGCGTGAAGGCGTTGAGTTTGAGCGTGGAGTCGGATAACTATGCCCGGCACTTATATGAGCGCGTTGGCTTCCGGGCTGTCCGGGAGGTTCGCGGCTCGCTGACGATGCTCCTGCGACTCGCGGGTCCCGGCTGACCATCGGGCTGCGACGACGTCGACAGGTAGGTGCTTCGTTGGGTTTGCTGGAACTCGAGATGCGATCTGTGATCGCGGTCACCGATAACGTCCTTAGGTGTGACTACCAGTAAGTACGAGCAGGGCGCGGCCGCTGCGCTTGTCGCGATAGGCGTCTTCCGAGGCGCCCTCACGCTCGGGATGCCGTTTGGCCAGGCCGCCTGCGCCGGGAGTCAGCACGCTACTTTGCCCACACGCCTACGCGCGATCAACGGATTAGCTTCCCTGGCTTACGGCACCAGCGCCGTCATCACCATGCGCGGTAGTCCTACGTCAGGGCATAACGGTTGGGAGTTCACTCGGCCTGATCACGGGAAACTTGGACTTGTACAAGGTCGAGGGATTCCTTACAGAAAGTACTTGGTGGTGAAGCGTACTTCGTGGTCCTCCGGTCTTGCGGTCACTGCCGATGGTGTCGGTGTGGTGGCTCACGCGGGCAGTGTGGTCCTCGTGTTGGACCTGGATGCCATGGTCGTGATCGCGCACCGTGAGAACGAGCAGGCCTGTCCCACGTTTAAGAAGACGTTCGGGTGCCACCCGCTCGGAGCGTGGTGTGACAACGCGCAAGAGTTCCTTGCTGCGAAGTTGTGTCCGGGCAACGCCGGATCGAAGGAGAACCCACGACCCCTACAAGTCGCGGCTCAG
>JBATUU010000277.1:0-9280 GCA_049671385.1 Ornithinimicrobium sp.
CTGCATACCGATCACCGGTTGGGGTGTTGCGCTGCGATTACTCGAGATGTCGTCATCGACGTGCCCGAGATGAGCCAGGTGCACCGTCAAGTGGTCCGCAAGGACGCCGGGGCTCTGAATATGCCGGTCGACCCGGTGATCACGCTGCATTACGTCACCGTTGCGGCAGCGACGATGGATGACCCGACCGGCGCCGTCCAGCGTCTGCGTGCAGCTCTCGCCGAGCAATGGGAGTTGCGCGGATTGCGGGTCGACCGTTCGATGATGCAGGCAGTGCAAAGCCTCACCGGGGAAGCGCCTACCGCGATGACGGTTGCCGTGCGCGAGGGAAAGAATGTCGTAGCCGTGTGGCCCGGCCTGAGGGATCGAATCGTGGGAATTGCGTTCGATGTGGGCTCGACCACGCTCGCCGGTCACCTGTGCGACCTGCATACCGGAGAGGTGTTGGCCTCTGCCGGCCGGATGAACCCACAAATTGCGTTCGGTGAAGACCTGATGAGCCGGGTGTCGTACGTGATGATGAATCCCGGTGGTGCCGACCGGTTGACCCGCGCGGTGCGGGAGGCACTGGGCGAGATGGTCGCCACCTTGTGCGCCAGCGCGTCGCTGCAGCCCTCGGACGTGCTGGAGCTATGCCTTGTGGGCAACCCGATCATGCACCACCTTGTGTTGGGCCTGGATCCCACGCCCTTGGGTTCGGCGCCTTTCGCGCTGGCCACCACGGAGTCAGTCACCGTGCTCGCCACGGAGTTAGGCATCGGCGTGCATCCCGGCGCGCGGGCCTACCTCCCGCCCTGCATCGCTGGCCATGTGGGAGCCGACGCAGCGGCGATGGTGTTGGCGCAAGGCCCGCATCACGCTGCTCCCCTGACGTTGCTGGTCGACATCGGCACCAACGCTGAAATCGTGCTCGGCAACAGCGAGCGCCTGCTGGCTGCATCGTCCCCGACGGGCCCGGCCTTTGAGGGTGCTCAGATCTCAGGTGGGCAGCGGGCTGCGGCGGGCGCCATCGAACGAGTTCGGATTGACCCCGTGACTTTGGAGCCCCGCATTCGGGTGATAGGGGCTGCCCGGTGGTCTGATCAGCCGGGATTCGCTCGTTCTGTTCAGCGAACGGGTGTCACTGGGATTTGTGGCTCCGGCATCATCGAGGTTGTCGGTGAGTTGTTCTTGGCCGGTGTCATTGCCGCCGATGGCTCGATGAGTGGGCGTGAGCACAACCGGATCGAGGCGACCGAACGCACCTTTGCCTACCGGCTTTGGGATGACCCCGTGGTGCGCATCACGCAGGCGGACATCCGAGCAATCCAGCTCGCGAAGGCCGCACTGTATGCCGGATGTCGGTTGCTGATGGACGCATTCGGGCGAGACGACATTGAGTCGATCCAGATAGCCGGGGCTTTTGGCGCCAACATCGACCCGAAATATGCACTGTTGTTGGGCCTCATCCCGGATTGCGACCTCCGCAGGGTGACCTCGGTGGGCAACGCCGCGGGCACCGGGGCGTTGATGGCTTTGCTGTCACGGGATGCTCGATCGGACATCGAACAGGCAACCGCTCGGATCGAGAAAATCGAGACAGCGATCGAGCCGGCCTTCCAAGAGCACTTCGTTGCAGCGCTAGCGATCCCTCATACCTCTGCTTCGACCTATCACTTGGAGCAGGCGGTACGCCTACCGACGCCCAGTCAACCCGCTACGCGTCGCCGCCGCGCCGGTCGCCGTGGCGGCTCGGCACCCTGACAGACCACGAGAGCTTCTCAGGCCCCACCTGTGCGCACTCGCCGAGAGTTCTGTCGGCGTCTCCCCCTGACATTCGCGCACATGCGCAGTTTTTGGGTTGCAGGCCGCGGACATGGGTGAGGCCGGCACCCCCGTGGGGCACCGGCCTCAGCCATGTCAGCGTGCGCTGAGAATCAGCGCTTGCTGTACTGCGGAGCCTTGCGGGCCTTCTTCAGACCGGCCTTCTTACGCTCGGGCACCCGGGGGTCGCGAGTCAACAGTCCGGCCTTCTTCAGCGCCGGGCGGTTCATCTCCTCATCGACCCCATTGAGCGACCGGGCGATACCCAGGCGCACGGCCCCGGCCTGGCCGGATGGGCCACCGCCATGGACGCGCACGAGGACGTCGTAGGCGCCCATCAAGTTGAGCGCGGTCAACGGCTCGTTGACGATCTGCTGATGCACCTTGTTCGGGAAGTACTGCTCCAGGGTGCGGCCGTTGATCTTCCACTCACCGGTGCCGGGAACGATGCGCACGCGGGCAATCGCCTGCTTGCGTCGACCGGTCGCAGCGCCGGGTGCGGTCACCGCCGGGCGCTGGGAGGCATCGGCATGGGCCGCCGAAGACTCGCTGGTGTACTCGGTCAGCTCGACCTCGTCGAGGTCTACTTCAGTTTCGTTGACGGTCATCAAAGTTCCTTACTGCGCGACCTGGGAGATCTCGAATGGAATGGGCTGCTGGGCCGCGTGCGGGTGCTCGCTGCCGGCATAGACCTTCAGCTTGGTGAGCTGTTGGCGACCGAGGGAGTTCTTGGGCACCATCCCGGCGATGGCCTTCTCGACGGCCCGGGTCGGATGCTTGGCCAGCATCTCCTCGTACCGCATCTCACTCAGGCCACCGGGGTAGCCGGAGTGGTGGTAGGCCTTTTTGTTGGCCAACTTCGACCCGGTCAGCGCAACCTTCTCGGCGTTGATGATGATGACGAAGTCGCCACCATCCATGTGCGGGGCATAGGTGGGCTTGTGCTTGCCGCGGAGCAGGATCGCAGTCTGAGACGCCAAGCGCCCCAGCACGACGTCCGTGGCGTCGATGATGTGCCATGAGCGAGTAATCTCGCTGGCCTTCGGTGAATAGGTTTTCACAGTGCAAACCTTTGTGAGTAGATCAATGGAGCAACAGTCATCCATAATACGTGGCCACACCTACGAGCCTCAAAAGTCTCGTTATCGCAGGTCAGCAGGCATATATGCGGTTCTCGCGAGCCCTCTTCCCGCGCTGTGTGCAAAACTATTCTGCATGCACACCCATCCTTCGGCGCACCAGCGATGACTCGACAGCCCGCGACAGGCGGCGCTCTGCGGGTCCTGGCCCACCCACTCCGATCTCGAATCGTCGCACACCTGAGGATCCACGGACCCGCTACCGCCAGTGACCTCGCCCGGGCGTTGGAGACCGATAGCGGCTCGACCAGCTATCACTTGCGCCGACTGGCTGCGGTCGGCTTGATCGAGGATAGCGATCCCGTCGCCGGTAGGCGGCGCCTTTGGCAAGCGGCCGAAGGGCAATCGGCCGACATCGGTCCTGACCGCGACGCCGTGGGCGCGGAGGTCGTGGATTCAGACGGACTGGACGATGACGAACGCTCAGCTGCCCAGTGGCTAGCACTTGACTACGTTGACCACTTCGGAAGCCGCGCGCGGCAATGGGTGCACTCCCGAGATGACTGGCCACCACAGTGGTCCGTCGCGGGCCTCGAGGACCACTTGGTCCTGGTCAATGCCGAGCAGTTGACAGCGATGCGCGCTGAGCTCGTCGAGGTATTGCAGCGCTACCGGCGCGTGGGGCAGGGCAGTCCGCAGGCCAAACGCGTGGTGGTCTACACCTGCGCGTTGCCCGTGGATCCGCCCCCTCGACCAGCGCCCTCCGTTCAGACCTGACCTAGTCGCCTGCGCCACCGCGTCCACGTGGCGGGCAGTCCGATGTGCTGTCGGCGCTCAGGCAGCGGATCGGGTCCGCAGGCACCGAGGACTTCGTCGGCGCCCCCTGCTCGAAGACGGCCACCGTGTATGCGGGCACGCTGGCAACGCCTCGGATCGAGTCCCACGAGGACTGCGTGACGACGTCGTCGCTTCCCGCGCGCTGGATCGTGGACAGCTCCCACCGGCCCCCACGCTGCCCGGGCACCGGCTGGGCCACCTCCTCCTCGGAGGCGTTGAAGACCACAAGGATCCCCGCACGGTCGGGGTCGACGTCCTCACCCACGGTGTCATCGATGTGCATCACGATCACCTCAGGCCGTCCCCGGCTGGTCCCCGAGACCGGGAACGAAACCTTCTCCGAGATCGCGTCGGCATCCCCGAGGCGGAACAGCGGTGAGGAGTAGCGCAACCGCAACAGGTCTTGGGCCATGGCCGAGGATTTCTCGATGTCGGCGGGGCCGGGCTTCAACGATGCGTCGCCGAGGAGCGGCTGCATGAAGGACCACTTGTCCTCGTTGTCAGCAGCCGGCGGCAGACCACGACCAAAGCCGTTGTCCTTCTGTGTGAAGTCCAGCAGGTTGAACCAGTCACCGCTGTCGTAGGAGTTGCGGTCCAGGCTTTTGCTGCGCAACAGATCCGAGCCCGCATGCCAGAAGGAAACCCCTTGGCTCAGCGAGACCGTCGCCATCGACAACGCGTTCAGTCGCACCCGATCCGACATGGGCAGACCGGGATCCACCTTGAGCGTGATCGAGTCGAACAGTGTTTCGTTGTCGTGAGCGTCCACATAGTTCACCACGTGCCACGGCTGGGTGGCATAACCGGCCGGTGATCCGTTGTAGTCGATCTGCGCACCGGTGACCTCCTCACCACTCTCAGCACTGCGCAGGGTGTAGTCACGCAAATTGCCCACGAGTCCGATCTGAACAAGGTCGGTGTCGGCCGGGTTGTCACCGGTCGACCCGAAGCCCTGAGTGCCGGGGTCCTCGTCGAACGGCCCACCGCCGCGGACACCGTCGCGGATGCGGTCGTTGAAGGTGGCGATGGCGGTGTCGTCCAGTTGACCTTGAGTGGCTTGCGTGAACAGCGCGTTGTCAGCAACCTCACCGAAGTTCCAGCCCTCGCCGTAGATGGTGACCGCGCTACCGTCGACCCCGTCCTTCTTCGCAGTCAACTCGTCCAGACCCGCCCTGACCGCTGCCATATTTGCGGTGCTGTGATGACCCATCAGGTCAAAGCGGAAGCCGTCGACTTTGTAGTCGCGTGCCCAGATGACGACTGAGTCGACCATCGTCTTCTCCGCCATCGCGTGCTCGGTGGCGATGTTCTGGCAACAGGTCGAGGTCTCGACCTCACCACTGACGTTCAATCGGTGGTAGTAGCCAGGCACGATCTTGTCGAATACCGACTGATCTGCCTGCCCCGAGGCTGCCGTGTGATTGAACACCTGGTCCAACACCACGCGCAGACCGCTGCGATGCAGAGCCCCGACCATCGTGCGGAACTCGGCTACTCGTTCGCCGCCGTCAGCCGCTTGCGCGGACGAGGCATAAGACCCCTCGGGGGCGGAGAAGTGCCACGGGTCGTAGCCCCAGTTGAAGGCGTCCTCGCCCGCAGCCTCAGCAATACAGGCCTGCTGCTCGGAGCTATCCGGGGCAAACCCCTCGAGGGTGCAGTCTGGCTCGGCCTGCTGTGCCGGGTCCTCTTCGATGGAGGCGATATCGAAGGTCGGCAGCAGGTGCACCGTGTTCAAGCCTGCATCGGCGAGCGCCTCTAGGTGCCTGCGCCCGTGACCGTCCTCGGCGAAGGCGAGGTATGAGCCGCGCAGTTCCGCCGGCACGCCCGGGTCATCGCGAGAGAAATCGCGCACATGCAACTCGTAGATGCTCTGGTCGACCTCTTGAGCCAGCTTCGGAGCCGCGGCCTCGCGCCATACTTGCGGTTGGTATGCCGGGTCGTCCATCCGCATGATGACGGACTTCGTGGAGTTGAGAGTCAGGGCGGTCGAGTAAGGATCGGTGACGTAGTTCGTCTCGACCTGGCCCGTCTCCGGCACGAAGACCGTCACGGCATACACATACCGCTTGTCTTTCCAGTCTTTGTCACCGACGACCTTCCAGGACCCATCAGTCATCTGTTGCATCTCGACTCGCTCGGCCTCATCGACCGGCGCATCATCAGCCGCGCCGGCGTCCCACAGCACCAGTTCGACGTTTTGGGCGGTCGGCGCCCAGACCCTCAGTCGAGGCTTGTAACCCTTCCAATAGACACCGAAGGTGGCGTCTGCGGCTTGAGCGGCATACAGCTCGTCCAACACGCCTGGAGTTTGCACGCCCGTCGCGTCACTCAACCGTCCGAGCTCGTCGTAGCTGGCCACAGCCACTTGCCCGCGCAAGATGTTCTTGGCCTGGTTGGTCGAGCGGCGATCGAGGCGTAGTGCGATGTAGCCCTCAACTCTGGGGAAACGCTCGACGAGCTCGGCGGGCACTCCCTCCGGGTCGACCATCAGCGCGGCCGACTCACCCCCGGTCAGGGTCTCTGCGTCCGCGCTCAGTCCGCCATCGCGTGAGGTGTGCAGCCGCCAGTCCGTCAGCGCGGCGTTCTCCGGCTGCGGCACAGCGATCAGATCACGGGAGAGCCAATACGCCTTGGCCGCAGACAGGTCCGGCGCCGTCCCGGCCTCGGTCGTACTGGTGCTGATCTCATGGGTCTCTGGGTCGTAGCTGATCGTCACCACGATGCCATCAGCGGGCACAGACAACGCAACGTTGCCTCCCTCGCCATCGCCATAGCTCTCGTCCCAGCTCAAGCCGTGAGCTACCTTGAATTCATAGTTCCCGGCAGGGATCTGGTTGGTCGACCAGGTATAGCTGCCGTCGCCGTCGACGTCTTGCAGCCAGGGCCGCATGCAGTCCGGCATCCAATCGCCGCCGCAGCCCAGCTCGTCCTGGTAGTCACCCGGCGCCGTCAGGATGGGGCCGATCGCGTCGTTCGTCACCCACTTGGTGGCGTGATCGTAGTAGTAACTCACCGGCCCGCCTGGCGCAACATAGGGAATGTTGCCCCCGTCCAGGACTCCCCCAGCACCGTAGTTCTCGTCCCACGACTTGTTGATCGCGGCCTTGAAGGCGTAGTTGCCGCCGGGGATGTCGACGGTGCCTTTCCAGATCATGTCTTTGGCGTCCAGGCTGAGTTGGGCCTGGTCACAATCCGGCTGCCAGTCCCCTGGGCACCCCATCTCGGAGTTGTGGTCACCAGGGACCGATACGTTGTCCGGTTGCTCCACCGGGCCAACCGGCCCGGCCCCGCCGCCACTCGAGGCTGGCTGACCGACCACGCCGTAAGAACTGGCGGCCGAAATGTTGCCGTCTGCATCCTTGAGGACGGCACGGTATTCGAGCAGGGTTCCGTCGGCAATATTGCTGACGTCCTGGAACACGCGATAGGGCGCATTGTCGTCGGTACCGAGCGGCATCCAGTCCGAAGTGCCCACCGGGCGGACCAAAAAGCTGACCTGAGCAAACGCATTCTCGGCGACTGCTGCGCCGATCTCAGCACGGCCACCCACGACGTCGCCTGCTGAAGGTGACGTCAGATACACCGAAGGTGCCTCGGAGCGCTTTCGCACCTTCGTCTGCGCGCGGTAGACCTCTACCGACAGCGGATCGACCGTCACGTCCAGACGTGCTTCGCGCCCAGTCTTCGCGGACACGTCGTCCCCGTAGATGGCCTCGAACTTCCGCCACGGCGTGTAGGTGGGTATTTCGACACTCCGCTGTGCGGTGGAGTTGTTCGCCACCACGACGTACTCGATCTTGTCCTTCGCCTCAGTGCCGGACCCTCCGAAACGGCTGAACGCGAATACTCCATCGGAGGCCGAGGCATACCGGTGGATCTGCGCACCGTCGACCAGCGTGGGGTGCTCGGCACGCAGCGCGGACACCTCGGCGATCTGCTCGTACAGCGGGTGGTCTGTGTTGTAGCGCTCCAGGCTGCCCGAGGGGCCGGCAAGGACGGGTTCATCGGCATACTGCTGCGTCTGGGTAGCAAACATGTCTTGGCGGGCATCTTTGTCACCACCGGCCCCGATGAAGCCCTGCTCGTCGCCGTAGTAGACGACGGGTTGTCCTCTTGTGAGGAACATCAGTTCATTCGAGAGCTGAACGCGATCGAGCAACTCCTCGCCCTCGAATCCGTGGCCAGCCAACATCATCGAGGCCCGACCCATGTCGTGGTTGCCAGTGAAGGTGGGCAGTTGGTAGGCGTTGGAATCGGTGTCGGTGTAGTAGTCGTCCTGCGCGTAAAAGTCGCGCATTGATGTCGTGGGGTCGCCCTTGGAAAAGTCGATGCTACGCGCTTGAAAGCCGAAGTCGATGACCGCCTGCAAGGTGGCCTCGGTGGTGAAGGTCGACAGATAGGTCGGGTCGGCGTCGTACACCTCGCCGAACATGAAGAAGTCCTCATTCTTCTCCCGCGCCGCTTCCAACACCTGAGGGCTGAACTTCTGCCAAAACTCTATGTTGACGTGCTTGACGGTGTCGATCCGAAAGCCGTCGATGCCGAACTGCGCCCACGTCGAATAGATGTCGATCATGCCGTCGGTGACCTCGGGGCGCTCGGTCCACAAGTCGTCGAGTCCAATGAAGTCGCCGTATTCACTGGACTCACCGGCAAAGGTCGAGTCGCCCCGGTTGTGATAGAGCCTCGGGTCATTCAGCCATGCCGGGACCTTGACCTCGGCGTCGGCCTCAGTGTTGAAGAAGGGTGTATAGGGGAAGGACGTCGCCGGGTCGACCTCCGGGAAAGTATCAGTGCCGGCGTAGTCCTTGTCGTTGAATACAGTGCCCTCGGCATCGGTGTACGGCGAGGTCTCTTTGTCGATGTAGGAGTACTCGCCCTCTTCATAGTCGATGACGTCGGCGGTGTGGTTGGTGATGATGTCGAAGTACACCTTCATACCTCGCTCATGCGCCTCATCGATCAGCTCTTTCATCTCTTCGTTGGTGCCCAGGTGGGGATCGATTTGGGTGAAATCGGTGATCCAGTACCCGTGATACCCCGCACTGACGTCATCCCCGGTTCCCTGCACTGGACGGTTTTTGAAGGAGGGCGTCAGCCAGATTGCGGTGGTGCCCATCCCCTCGATGTAATCCATTTTGTCCAGAATCCCCGCAAGATCGCCGCCGTGGTAGAAGCCCTTGTCCTCGGGGTCAAACCCTGTCTTGAGGCGGTCGCCTTCCAAGCCACCGAGATCGTTATCGGGGTCACCGTTGGCAAATCGATCCGCCATCACGAAATAGAACTGTTCGCCGGTGACTGCTTCGCGCAGCGAACTCGCCGCATACTCCTGGTCACCGTCCGTGGCGGGACCGGATATCTGCGTGGGCATGACACCGACTTGTTCTGACTCACTGTCGAAAGTGAACTCCACCTCGGCCGGCCCCTCGAGCACCAGCGGTAAGTTGCCTTCGGGGTAAGACTCATCCCAGGTACCGTTCAAAGCCACTTTGTATTCGTACGTCCCAGCAGGTACGTCGAATGTCGCCGCGTAAGCCGTGTCGCTGCCATTGATTGGAGTC
>JBATUU010000278.1:0-7584 GCA_049671385.1 Ornithinimicrobium sp.
CGAGCGAAACCTGCGCATACCAGGCAGCTTTGACACTGGGCACCCCGTAGACCTTCGACCCCGGGTCGGCCGCCAGTCGTTGCGCAACTTCCAACTGCACCATGACCAGGACGCTGTGCAACGTCGGCACGCTTGCCAAGAGATGCAGCACGACCGGAACAGCGACGTTGTAGGGCAGATTGGCCACGAGCACATTCGGCTGAGGATCCGCGAACTCCTCAGCCCGCAGCGCGTCTGCATGCAGCACGCGCAGGCGGTCAACCAACGCTGGGGCGTGCGCGGCGACCGTCTCAGGCAACGCCGCAGCCAGCCGCGCGTCAATCTCCAACGCGGTCACACTGGCTGCGGCGGGCAATAGCCCGAGCGTCAAGGAGCCCAGACCTGGGCCGACCTCCAGGACGTGATCAGTCGGCCTGACGTCGGCAGTGCGCACGATGCGTCGCACCGTGTTGGGGTCGATCACGAAGTTCTGCCCCCACGCCTTCGTCGGGCTCACGCCGAGCCGCTGCGCGAGGGATCGAACGTGCTGAGCGCTCAGCAGCTCCGCGCGGTCCTGTCCTGGCATGGGCATAGAGTGCCAGACCTGCGCCACAGCCTAGGAGAACTCCACTTCGTCGTAGAACAGGTCGGGGCTGATGTTCACCACCACGTCATCGGCATCGTTGACTGCGTGAGCCTGCTCGACCTCGGTCTGTTCACCAGGTGGCACATCATCGAAGGCGAACTCCAAGCCGCCGCCGTAGTCGAAGACTTGAGAGCCCTCGGAGCCCCCCGAGGTCACGGTGGCAAACAGGAAGAGCAGACTGACCTCCTCGTCCGTGTCGTTGGTGACGGTCACGGTGAACTTCACCGCTTCATCAAAGCCCTCGTTGCCAGCCGCCGACTCCGTCGGCTCGTACGGCTCTGGTTCGGATACAGACAGGGAGATTCCGTCGTCCCAGGCAACGGTGTCACCAAACGATGCGGCGTCGGTCTGTGCGCCGACCTCCTCGAACTGCTCGGCCAGCTCAGTCTCTGCCTCGGTCGGTTCCTCGGTCCTCGCTTGTGACTGGGTGGACGGGTCTTGCGTCGGTTCTTCGGTCTCCGCCGGCTCAGAGGTTGTCGCTGGCGCCCCCTCGACCTCCGGTGCCTCGGTCACAGTGCCCTCGCCGGCGCAACCGGCCACGACCAGGACAGCTAAGGCGGCCGCTGCTGCGAGAGAACTCTTCATCAACGCTCCTCGAGTGGGTGGACACAGCGAGCGGCGATGCCCATGACATCGCGATGCCCGCTACCACTGACCGTAGACCGCTTCACTGTTATCCGACAGCGCCTGACACAACGTCGGCACGGCCGTATTCAGCGTCTCAGCCATGGCGCGCACCGTTAACGGCACGAGGTATGAGGCATTGGTGCGACCCCGATGGGGGGTCGGCGTGAGGTAGGGAGCATCGGTCTCGACGAGTAGGTGGTCACTCGGGACGACGGCGAGTGCGTTCCGGAGCTCGCGAGCGTTCTTGAAAGTCACCGTGCCGGCAAAGGACAAGTAGTAGCCGCGCCGGACGCACTCACGTGCCATCTCAATGTCGCCGGAGAAGCAGTGCAGCACCGTGCGATCGGGCGCGCCCTCTTCAGCCAGGATGCGCAGGACATCCTCGTGGGAGTCCCGGTCATGTATTTGCAAGGCCGTGCCCATGCGCTTGGCGATCTCGATATGCCCACGAAATGACTCGTGCTGGGCCGCGATTCCCTCGGGGCCGGTCCGGAAATAGTCGAGGCCGGTCTCGCCGATCACCCGGATTCGCGGGTGCTGAGCGAATGCTTCGATCTGGGTCAGCGCGTCATCCAACTGTCCGACCTCGCGCAGGTCGGGGGCACCGTTGGGATGAATTGCCACGCCACCTAGCAGCGCCGGGTGCTGATCGAGGGCCTTCACAGTCCAGGCAGCGCTCCTGCGATCACAACCGATCTGGACGATCCGGTCCACGCCCACCGCGGACGCAGCAGCCACCGCGACCGCAATGGGCACGGCCGGCTCGTCATCTCGCGAGATGTCCAGGTGGCAGTGGTTATCGACCACCGGGATCGGCAGCGGATCCGGCGCGGTCGGCGCATGACTGTGATGCGTCATACCAGGTGCTTAGACCGTTGCCTCGACGCTAAGGCCCAAGCGGGCGCGCTCCTCATCGGCCACCAGCGGGTCCAGCTTGGTGAAGATGGGGGTCGGTTTGACCACCTGTGCACCGACCGTGATCGCACGGTGCTCCCAGCGTGGCATGGCGCTGTAGTCGCCGGTGATGATCGGGTATGTCGCTCGTTCCGGCTCGTCCAGGTCGTGGACCTCCTCGATGTGCGGCATCGGCATGAACTGCCCTTGCCCACCCATCGCTAGGTGCACGGCGTTGGAGGAGTGCGGCAGGAAGGGACTGAGCATCGTGTTGAGGTCAACCACCGCCTGGGCCAGGACGTGCAACACCGTATGCAATCGCGCCTGTTTGTCCTCGCCTTTCAGCTTGAACGGCTCTGTAGTGGACACGTAGGCGTTGGCTTCCCCTACCAACCGCATGGCTTCGGCCAGCGCCGCGCGCTGACGGTGACCCGCGATATGGCCGCCGACAACATCGAAGCCTTCACGGATCTGGGCGAGCAAAGCCTCGTCCACCGGTTCGAGCGCAGCGGCCTGCGGGATAGAGCCAACATTCTTGGCGATCATGGTCGCGCTGCGGTTGACCAAGTTGCCCCAACCAGCAACGAGTTCATTGTTCGTGCGTTTCACGAATTCTGGCCAGGAGAAGTCGGAATCATTGTTTTCTGGGGCGGCTGCGGAAAGGAAATATCGGATGGCGTCGACCTGATACCGCTGCAGGACGTCGTTGACAAAGATCACCACGCCCCGGCTCGAGGAAAACTGCCGTCCCTCCATGGTGAGGAATTCGCTACTGACGACCTCGGTGGGCAACTGCAAGGCACCGAAGGGTCCCTGATCTCCGCCTTTGGCCCCGTTGCCGTTGTGCGCCAACAACTCCGCCGGCCAGATTTGAGAGTGAAAGGTGATGTTGTCTTTGCCCATGAAGTAGTACGACAGCGTTTCTGGGTCATTCCACCAGTCGCGCCAGCGGTCGGGGTCCCCTATCCGGCGAGCCCATTCGATGGAGGCAGACAAGTATCCGATCACGGCGTCGAACCATACGTAGAGCCGCTTTGTCGGCTCCTCGCGCCAGCCCTGCAATGGAATGGGGATGCCCCAATCGATGTCCCGGCTCATTGCCCGCGGCCGGATGTCTTCCAAGATGTTCTGACTGAACTTGATGACGTTGGGTCGCCATAACCCGGAGGCCTCGCGCTGGTCCAACCACTCGCCGAGGGCGCCGGCCAGCGCGGGCAGGTCGAGGAAGAAGTGCTGGGTCTGCTGGAAGTCCGGTCTCTCACCGTTGATCTTGCTGCGCGGGTCGATCAGGTCGGTGGCGTCGAGCTGATTCCCGCAGTTGTCACACTGGTCGCCGCGTGCCTCGGCATAGCCACAGATCGGACAGGTGCCCTCAATGTATCGATCCGGCAGGGTGCGCCCCGTCGACGGGCTGATCGCGGCAAAAGTGCTCTGCTCGATCATGTACCCGCCACCATGCACAGCCAGGAACATCTTTTGGGCGACGTCGTAGTGGTTGGCGGTCGTCGTGCGAGTGAAGAGGTCGTAGGAGACGCCGAGGTCGACGAGGTCCTGCACGATCATCCGGTTGTTGGTGTCGGCCAACTCTCGTGCGGTGACACCCAACTCATCGGCCGCCACCAAGATCGGGGTGCCGTGCTCGTCGGTGCCCGAGACCATCAGCACGTCGTGGCCGACCATTCGCATGTACCTGCTGAACACGTCGGAGGGCACACCAAAACCGGCAACG
Source organism: Ornithinimicrobium sp. (assembly GCA_049671385.1). GTDB lineage: Bacteria > Actinomycetota > Actinomycetes > Actinomycetales > Dermatophilaceae > Ornithinicoccus. The sequence goes on from JBATUU010000278.1 coordinate 3,876, forward strand.
TGGCCGAGGTGGCGCGGGCCGTTGGCATACGGCCACGCGACAGCAGACAGGACATGGGTCATGGGGACACATCCTAGGGTCCCGGATCGACCTGTCCTTCGCCGTCCCGCTCCGCTCGGCTCGGCATGGGTGTCTTTCACCATAATGTGAGCTATGGGAGTACATGACGAGATTGAGATCACCTTCCATGCCGATCTCGACCTGGATCTCGCGAGCGAGTTGAAGCGACTGGTGCAGGACGTGCCTGGTATGCAGCTGCTGGCAGATCCCGAGCACTTCACGCTGGAAGCCACCTACTTCGACACCAGAGACCTGCGGTTGGCAGGCGCGAGCTTGACATTGCGTCGCCGGGTCGGCGGCGATGACCAGGGATGGCATCTGAAGATTCCAGCAGGTGACGATACCCGTGCAGAAACACATCTCCCGCTGTCCCGGGCACGCAAGACGGTGCCCGCGGGACTGCGGCGAATGGTGTGGACACGCTCGCTGGGCGCGCCATTGGCCGCTGTGGCTCAGATCGAGACGGCGCGCACGGCATACCTGCTGGCCGACTCCGGCGGGCACCCGCTGTTGGAGATCGCCGACGACACCGTGACCGCTTCCCGGCTCCGAGGCGATGCCGCACACGATGAACCACAGCGGTGGCGTGAAGTCGAGGTCGAGGTCAAGGAGGGCTCGGCCGAGATGATGGCCCAGGTTGCCGGAGCCCTGCGCCGATCCGGCCTCGTCGATGCCAGTGGAGCCAGCCGTTCCAAAGTCATCCGCGCGCTCGACATCCAACCACCGCCAGCCCCGACCCCGCCGTCGGCCCAGTCCTTAACCGGTCACGTCGTGATGGCGTACCTGACCGAGCAGGTGGAGCAACTCCGCGCGCTTGACCCCCAGGTGCGTCTGGACCGCCCAGGCAGCATCCACAAGATGCGGGTCGCCACCCGGCGCCTTCGCAGCACACTGCAGACCTTCCGCTCTGCCTTCGACCCCGCGGTCACAGAGCCGTTGCGAGTCGAGTTGAAGTGGCTCGCCAAGCACCTCGGTGATGTGCGGGACGCCGATGTGCAACGGACGAGGCTGATGTCGGCGGAACGGGAAGGCATGGAGCGCGAGGCTGACTTTGACGCCGTCAAGCATGCAGCGCGTCACCTCCAGGACACCTACGCGCACAGGCACGCCGCACTGCTGGCAGATCTGGACTCGGATCGATACCGCGATCTGGTGGCCGCGCTGGTGGCTGTGGTGGACCAGCCGCCGCTGACGAAGCGCGCAGATCGGCCAGCCCGCGACGTCCTTCCCAAGGCAATGCGCAGGTCATACCGCACGGTTCGGCGTGCCGTCTCACGCGTCGAAGACTGTCCGGCCCAGACCCGCGGCGAGGCCCTGCATCGAGCCCGCAAGAGCGCGAAGCGCGCGCGGTATGCGGCCGAGGCACTCACGCCCGTCTTTGGCGAGCCGGCGGCCCGGTTCGCAGAGGAGATGGAAGAGCTCCAGGACGTGCTGGGCGAGCACCAGGACAGTGTCGTCATGCGGGGCTTGCTGAAGGCGTGGACCACGAGCGAGCCCAACGCTCGTCGGGCGTTCGCATACGGGCGCCGGGATGCACAGGAGCAACAGTGTGCGCAGGCCGCGCAGGAAGCATTCACTCGGCGATGGTCATCCCTGCATCATCCGAGGCATAAACACCGCCTGCGCTGGATGCGATCACCAACTGAACCCGAGCAGTGACATAGCGGATGCTCTCGCTCGGGTATCACCGCGGGTACTGGGTCCTCTTCATCTCAAGACCACGGTGAAGGAGAGCCATGACTATCAACGTGCAGCAGCCACAACCGTTCGACCTCGTATCGAACCTGATCCAGATCAGCGGGACCGCCGGTGCGGCCTTCGAGGCCAACTTCAACTACGAAATCACTGATGGCCACGATGTCGTCACCGGATTCTTTCTGGCCGGCGATGGCGTGGGGGGCCACGGCCAGTTCCACCATGCGGTGGACATCTCGGCAGCGGCGTTCACGCTTTCGCGCGTGTTCGTCCACGTGTATCACGTCCCACCCACTGATGACCCCAGCCGCGAGGACGAGGTCATCGTGCCGGTTCTGCTCGGCGGCAAGATCGTGCCCGGGTACACCGTCTACAACGAGTACGTGGTGAAGGCCGGTGACACCTTGTCGTCCATCGCAGCCGACTGGTTGGGGTCAGCGTCGGACTATCCATTACTCGTGGCGGCGAACGCGCACACCATCGCGGACCCGGACCTGATATCGGTTGGCCAGGTCATCCGCATACCGCGAGCCTTCTAGCCTCCCGTGAGGAACTATCGGTCACTCAGCAACGTCACACCTGGGCATGCTTCACTGTGAGGACAACGTGACCGTTGAGATGATGACCTTGGGAGGTTGACGCGATGCTCGCAGCACTGACTGGCACGGGGTTGTCGGCCGCCGCCGGGCTCAATGCCTACATCCCGTTCTTGATCGTAGCCCTCACGTCCCGGTTCACCGAGTTCCTGAACTTGCCGGAGCAGTATGCGTGGATCGAGTCGGACTGGGCGATTGGTGTGGCCACCGTGCTGCTGTTGAGCGAGGCCGTGTTGGACAAAATCGCCATCGTCGATCACATCAACGACGCGTTCGGCACCTTCATCCGCCCTGCCACCGGTGGGTTGATCTTTGCTGCGACACAGGCTGCCGACGACTTCGAGCAGGGGTCCTCGTTCATGGCGGACAACCCGTGGATCGGTGTGGTCGGTGGGGCTCTGACCGCCGGGATCATGCACAGTGGCAAGGCGTTGACCAGGCCGTTGATCAATGGCAGCACGATGGGCCTCGGTGCTCCGGTCGCCTCCACTGCCGAGGACGGCGCGGCGATCGGATTGAGTCTGATCGCGATCTTCCTCCCGATCTTGGTGATCTTTGCGCTGATCCTGGTGCTGTGGATGCTCTTCGCCGTATGGCGTCGCTCGCGTCGCAGGCACAAGAACCGAGACACGGCCATGGCGAATGCGGGCTACTACTCCTAAGCGGTGAGCGCGCGGAGTTCTTGGGTTGCTTAGAGCGCGGTTGCTGAGCGCGCAGCGATCACGGCGTCATACAGAGTCTTCGTCGAGATCCCTGTGGTCAGCGACACATCACGACATACGTTCTTCAGTTTCTCCCCGGCTGCGACCCTGCCGTCGATCATCGACACCAGTTCATCCATGTCCGGCGCAGCAGGTGCCTGCGCGCCCGCTACGACGACCGTTATCTCACCGCGCACCCCGTCGCAGGCCCAAGTCGCGAGCTCGCCCAGGCCACCACGTTTGACCTCCTCGTAGGTCTTGGTGAGCTCGCGGCATACCGCTGCTGGGCGGTCCTGTCCGAATCCCTGAGCGAGGTCGGTCAGCATCGCCGCGAGTCGGTGAGGTGCCTCGAAGAACACGAGGGTGCGGCGCTCACCGGCTAGCTCAGCGACGCTTCGGCGGCGCGGCCCAGACTTGCGCGGCAGGAACCCTTCGAAGCAGAACCGGTCCACCGGTAGCCCGGAGACAGCGAGCGCCATCAGCACCGCGCTGGGCCCGGGCACACAGGTCACGGGTATGCCGTGCCGCACAGCTTCACCGACGAGCCGGTACCCAGGGTCCGAGACCGATGGCATACCTGCATCGGTCACCAGGAGCACTCGATCCCCCGACGTCAGCACGTCGATCAGATCGGTAGTGCGGGTGGCTTCGTTGTGC
>JBATUU010000279.1:0-3282 GCA_049671385.1 Ornithinimicrobium sp.
ACCCGAGGGTCGGCGCCTTCCTCGACGGTCGGAGGGCTAGTGACGGCCATCAGGCGCCCTCGGGCTCGTAGTTTTTTTGGGCTAGATAGAACTGGGCGCTGTCGTCGCGCATGATCCGAACCGAGGACATGATGGTCTCCATGTCGACGATGCCCTCATAGACTCCCTTGCCGTCGACCACGATCGCGCACCCGGCATTGGAGATAATGAGTTCGTTCAGTGCATCGGACAAGGTCGCGTGCGGCTCGACGGTCGCAATTGCGGGGAGACCGGCGCGCTCCAAACCTCCGCGCGAGGCCTGGCGGAGGGCTTGGGCACCAACCCAACGAGCCGGTCGACCTTTGTCATCCAGCAGCAGCATGGCCGACCAGGGTGAAGCAGCCAGCCGCTCCAAGAGGTTTGCAGGATCACTGCCGAGTCCACCTGTCGGAGCATCGGTGGCCATGTCGATGTCGCGGATACGCGTGAGGTTCAGACGCTTCAACGAGGCACCGGAGCCGATGAAGTCGGAGACGTACTCATCGGCCGGGTTGGTCAGCAGTTCCTCCGGCGAGGCGAATTGGGCGATATGCGACTGCTCCTTCAGCACCACGATCCGATCGCCCATCTTGATGGCTTCATCGATGTCGTGTGTCACGAAGACAACTGTCTTCTGGATCTGTGCCTGCAAACGCAGGAACTCGTTTTGCAGGCGATCGCGCGTAATCGGGTCAATCGCACCGAATGGCTCGTCCATCAGCATGACCGGCGGGTCGGCCGCCATGGCACGGGCAACGCCCACGCGCTGGCGCTGGCCACCGGACAGTTCCTTGGGGTAGCGGCTGCGGTACGTATCAGGATCCATGCCCACCAAAGACAGCAACTCGTCGACGCGCTCGCCGATCTTGTCTTTCTTCCAGCCGACGAGACCGGGCACGGTGCCGACGTTCTCGGCCAGAGTTCGGTGCGGGAACAGACCGGTGGACTGGATCACGTAACCCATCCGGCGTCGCAGTTCATCCGGGTCGGTCTTGGTGACGTCTTCACCCTCGAGAATGATCCGGCCAGACGTCGGCTCGATCAACCGGTTGATCAACTCCATGGAGGTGGTCTTGCCACAACCAGAGGGACCGACGAAGACGACGATCTCACCGGTGGCGATCGACAGGTTCAGTTTGTCGACTGCTGGGACGCTTTGACCGGGAAAGATCTTGGTCAATTCGTCCAGTTCAATCATGGTGGGCGCGGTCGCGCCCCCGTCGTCAGGCTCAGGGTGGTGCGTGCTGGATGAGTCGGTTGCGGTCACCGGATACCTCGAGACGTAGTGAAGCGGCGGACAAAAATAAAGAACGCATCAAGCAAAAGCGCGAGGACGATGACGGCCAGGGTCCCGCCATAGACCAGATTCTCCGCTCCGGGGGAGCCGAGCGAGCGAAGACCACGGAAGATCTCGGTGCCCAACCCAGGGCCACCGACAAGCGCCGCGATGGCAGCGATACCGACAACGATCTGAGTGGACACGCGCACCCCAGTCAGGATGACGGGCCAGGCGAGGGGAAGCTCGATGGTGAACAACCGACGCCAATGCCCCACACCCATGCCGCGGGCTGACTTGGTGATCGCGGGGTCAACCGACTGCAGTCCAGCGATGGTGTTGCTGATGATCGGCAAGAGGGCATAAAGCGTCAGAGCAGCAACAGCCGGGGCCTGCCCCAGTCCAAAGACCGGCACGAAGAGCGCGAACAGTGCCAGCGATGGAATGGTCAACATCACTGATGCACTGCTGACGATCGCCGGACGGAGGTTGCTCCGGCGAAACGCCACGATGCCGGCCGGGATGCTGATGATGATGGCCAGCAGCATGGAGATGACGACCAATTGGAGATGCTCGAGGGTGAGTTCGAACAAGTTGTCGAGGTTCCGGGAGAGGTACTCGCTGAAGTTCACTGGTCTCCAAGGCTCGACGTCACGGGTCCAGCCCTAGCAGTGCGAGCGTCGGAGTCCATCTGTCCAGGCTCCGTCGCGCGGGCTCAGGGGTCAATTAAGCATGTGGACGCACCCTGGTCAACACCATCCAGTCAATTGATAGCGTTTTCGTGACCCAATCGCCACTTGCGTGACGATTGGGTCACAAAGTGTCGCTGACCCTTGACTCAGGTCTCTGCGGAGGTTTTCTCTTTCTCCTCGCGCTCATTCTGACGTGCCTGTTTGGCGGCCGATCCGAAGATGACCAGTCCGCCCACGACGGCCACGAGATAGAGCACCACCATGCCTATGAGCAGCGGATAGGGGCCGAACTCGTAAATCAGCGGCACGGACGCGGCCGTCACAAGACCGCCACCGAAGAAGGGCTCAAAGACCAACTGCTTGTATCCGAAGGCCTCGAAGGCGGGGCTTTCCTGATCCGGGTCACAGATACGCATCAGGATCAGACCGGTGGCTGTCACGCCCATCGACTGGCCGAAGTCACCGATGCCACGCTCGAACCAGTAGTCGGGGATGACCCGGGGTGCCAACCAGAGAAGCATCCCGACGTTGAAGGCGATACCGGCGATGCACAGGATCAGGAACGAGCCGATGTTAGAGCCAATGGCTTCAAGCGACAGCGTGGCCAACGCGGCAATGATCAGGAAGTCAAGTGCTAGACCCTGGATACGCAACATGATCTGGTCATCGATCAAGTGGTCGATGCCCAACTTTTCTGCGATCAGCTGGACTGCGACTCCACCGAGCATGGCGAGCGGAAACAGTGGCACGAACTCGAAGATCTCGATGGTCTCGGCCCATAGTTGTTGCTCGACCCACTGGAAGGCCTCCAGCAGCAAGTAGCCGATGAGGATCGCGAGAGCGACGATCGATGCGTGCAAGGACAGCGGCTCGACGGACGCGGGTCGCGAGGTCAACTCACCTGCGGGGTAGTGCTCGTCGGCTGCGTACAGGCCCTTCTGCTCGTCAACGGACGCCTCGACGTCCCCCTTGAGTATTCGAGTATTGCCTGTTCGAACGGCCCAGTTGATCATCACGATGCCGATCACGATGCCGCCTACGACCCCCACCGTGGCGATTCCGATGGCGATGTCAGCGCCGCTTTCGTAGCCCAGTTCCTCCAGGGTCCCCCGCATACCCGCTGCGGTGCCGTGACCCCCCTCGAAGCCGATCTCCAGCAGCGCACCCACCATGGGCTCGGCACTGAAGACTGGCACCAGCAGCACCACAGCGAGGAGCAGCGCCACAACGTACTGCCCCGAACCCAGCGCGATACCCAGGGACAACTGAGGCCCCGCCAGCTCAATGGCCTGTTTG
>JBATUU010000280.1:0-10213 GCA_049671385.1 Ornithinimicrobium sp.
GGCACAGACTCCGGGTCTCTGGACTCTGGGACCGACCGCCCCGCGATGACGACGGCGATCACGGCTAGCGGGACATTCATCAAGAAGATCCAGCGCCACGTGGCGTAGTCGATCAACAGCCCACCGACAAGGGGTCCGATGGCGCCTGCGATCGCAACCAGCCCGGTCCAGGCACCGATCGCGCTGCTGCGCTCGGTCGGGGCAAAAGCGCCCTGGATCATGGCCAACGAGCCAGGAGTCAACATGGCACCACCCGCCCCCTGCAGCACTCTGGCAGCGATCAGCACCTCGGGGTTCGGCGCGAGGCCACATACCAAAGATGCGAGGGCAAACCACACGGTGCCGATGACGAACATACGCCGACGACCAAACCGATCCCCCAGGGCACCGCCGAGCAAAATGAGCGATGCCAACGACAGCAGGTATCCGTTGGTGATCCATTGCAATTGCGACAAGGATGCACCGAGGTCGGCACCGATCGTCCGCAGCGCCACGTTGACCACTGTGCCGTCCAACATGGTCATGCCCGTGCCGAGGACAGCGGCGGCGATCACCGCCTGGCCACCTCGGCTGCGATAGACGACGTAGTCAGCTGCGTGTGTCATCGCACTCCATGGAGGTCAGCCACCAGCAAAGGGGGGCAACACATCGAGGACATCGTCTGGGTGGACGGGGGTGCCATGGTCGGCGACATAACGACCGTCGAGGAGCAGCGAACTATGCCCCAGCACGTGAGTCATCCGCGGGCCGTGGGCTGCGGTGGCAGAGGCCAGCACAGCCGCCACATCAGAGCCGTCGACGACCTCTTGAGCCGTGCCGGCCGCCTCGGCTGCAGCGGCGAAGTAACGAACTGTCGGCATACCTCTCCTGTCCTCTCCGGCATCATCTCACCGCCGCCTGATCGGGAGATCCGCCGTGTCGTCGGCCCTCAGATCAACTGGAAGAGATAAGCAAATGCGCTGCGCGTGTATGCCACCCCACGCCCGGAGGACCGGATGGCCCCAGCCGCTGCGGCCTCCGGCTTCTTGGGTATCAGGTAGCAGTCCAGTCCTTCCTGATCCAAGCGGTAGCGCTGCTCGCGATGGTGGATGGCGGCGACGAGTCCGAGCTCGGGGTCGAGGGCGGCCAAACTCGCCTCGCCGTGACTCGTGTTGGCCAGGAGCAGACCGCCTGGCTTCAGGTATCGGCGGCAGTGCTCCCACCCCGGGGCCGTGAACAACGAGATCAACAGGTCGATGCTGCCATCGTCGATCGGCAACGTGTCCGTGAAGTCAGCCGCCAAGAAGTCGATATCCACCCCAGCGCCAGGCTGGGCGCGGTCCTTTAGGTCCGCCTCGATCCGTGTCGGGTCGGCGAAATACTGCGCCGCCCGCTTGTCGGTGTCGACATAGGTGACCGAGGCGATGGCAGTCGACGGTGCCAGGTCGAGATAACTGCCGAGGTAAAGCGCTCGGCTCACCCCGTAGGCGCTGGCAACACTGTGGAACATCTCGGAACGGTCTCCGATGCTCTCCCGGTAACTCGCCCACGAGGGCGCTGACTTCGTGGGCCGTTTGGCTGCTGGCGAGGCCATCTCGCTCCTTTCGTTTCTTCCTGTGGTGACACCGTGGTCCGGCGTGTTTTCAATAGCGCGGCAGCGAGGGATCGACCTGTTCGATCCAGGCGACCATGCCGCCGGTCAGAAGCCGGACATCGCCATGACCCAGGTCAACCAAATGACGGGCAGCGCGCTCGGCCCGCGGACCGACTTTGCAGGTCACCACGACGGGACCATCCGGCAGCGCGCTGAGATCAGACCAGTTCAGGACATCCGCCAACGGCACCAAGGTCGCCGAGGTGATGGTGCCGAGTTCGTGCTCGGGGGGCTCGCGGACATCCAGAACGGTGATACCCGGCAGGCTCTCGACCACTTCCGTCGGTGCCATCTGGGCCAGTGTGATCGGGGTATCGGCAGCCGCTGGGTGAGCGGTGGTTGCCGGCTCGCCGGTGGGGTCGGCGATGACCTCGCCACCCACTGCGTGGTGGCTCGGGCGTAGTGGGATCTCTCGCGTGCGCATGCTCGCGGCGTCAACCAGCAACACTCGCCCGACCAGTGGATCGCCGGCTCCGGTGATCAGTTTGACTGCCTCGGCGGCCATGATCGATCCGATGTGGCCCACCATCGCTCCCAACACACCGGCGTCGGCGCACGAGGGAACGACCTCTGGCGGTGGCGCCGTAGGGAAGAGATCGCGCAGTTGCACAGCTTCGGTCGCCGGCACCCATGGCGGCGGCACGAACGTTGCCACTTGAGCGTCGAAGCGCAACACCGCTGCCCAGACAAGCGGGAGCCCCAACGACGCGCAGGCATCGTTGACCAGGTAGCGCGTGGGGAAGTTGTCGGTGCCATCCAGCACCAGATCGTGCCGGGCTAGGAGGTGGTGCACATTCTCAGCGGTGACGTCGGTATGCCGCGCATTCACCATGACCATCGGGTTCAACTCAGTGACGGCCCGCGCGGCGCTGGTGACTTTGGGCACCCCGATGTCGGCACTGCGGTGCAGCACCTGCCGTTGCAGGTTGGAGACCTCGACGACATCGTTGTCGATCACGGTGATCTGCCCGACGCCGGCCGCGGCCAAGTACAGCAGCGCGGGGCATCCCAGTCCGCCTGCCCCCACCACAGCCACTCGCGCATTCAGCAATCGGCGCTGACCCGTCATACCGATCCCTGGCACCAACAGATGCCGCGAGTAGCGCTCGATCTGCTCGTGGGACAACTCCGGACCCGGCTCGACGACTGGGAGCATGGATGTCACGTGGCCATCGTCCTCAGCGGTCGGCACACCGTCAGTGGGCCGAGCAGGTGCCAAAGATCTCCAAGGTATGCGAGACGTCGCCAAAGCCGTGCTCGGCCGCCACTCGCTCGGCCCACCGTTCCACGGTCGGACCCTCGATTTCCACGGTTCGCCCGCACTCACGGCATACCAAGTGGTGGTGATGCCCCGTGCTGCACATGCGATAGGCAGCTTCACCGTCGCCGGCGCGCAACACGTCGACCTCGCCTGCTGCAGCCAGCGCGGTCAGCGTGCGGTAAACCGTGGCCAGGCCGACGTTGTCGCCGGCGATGCGCATCCGAGCATGCAGATCTTGAGCCGAGGTGAAGTCATCGATCTCACCCAGACGTGCGCTGACCGCCGCCTGTTGGCGCGTGGGGCGTCGGGTGGCAGTGCTCATTCGCTACTCCTGTCCGGGCGCCCACTGTGGGTCGCCGGTTCGCTGCGCTCGGGTGTTTGGGGCCGCTGCACACTCTCACCGTACCCATCCGGATCGAGGCCTTCAGCACGGTCGTGATGTTCGTCGTAGTGGCCACCGTGGGGTGCGTGGCGGTGGCCGTCGTGAACGTAGTCGACGTGGTCGTCGTGTGCTATCGCGGGATGTCCGCAGTTGGGCCCGTGCTCATGGTCGTGTCGTTCGGCGATGCGATGACGACGCGCCGCCAACGGGCTCAGGGCCAGACGGCCGAGCACCACGAGGGCAAAGATCGCGATGGCGAGCAGGACGATGGTCCCACCGGTCGCGGTGTCGGCATAGAAGGAGGTCACCACACCTCCGACTGCGGCGAGAACGCCAAAGCCGGACGCCCAGTAGATCGCCGCGCGAAAACTCCCGGCGACCTGCTGGGCTGCGGCGTTCGGCACGATCATCAGGGCGCTGATCAGCAACAAGCCAACAACGCGCATGGCGACTACGACGGTAATCGCCGTCAACGCAGCCAACAGCAGGTTCAGGGCCACCACCGGTAGTCCGCTGGCACGGGCATACTCTTCATCACCGGCGACGGCGAAGAAGCGCTGACGTAGAACTGTTGTGATCACCACGATGGCCGAGGACAGCACACCGAAAACCACGAGGTCGCTCGGTGTGGTGGTGGTGATGGCGCCGAACAGGTATCCCGTCAGGTTGGAGGTTTGGCTGCCGTCGACCTTGTTGATGATCACCACTCCGGCCGCAATGCCGCCGTAGAACATGATCGCCAAGGCCACGTCACCGCTGGTGCGACCGCGCATCCGGATCAGCTCGATTCCGAGACCGGCAGCCAATGCGGCGATCATCGCCGTGATGAGGGGTTGCTGATCGAGCAGAACGCCCACGGCGACCCCGGCTAGGGCCACGTGGCCCATGCCGTCGCCGATCAAGGAGAGTCGACGCTGGACCAAGAAGATGCCCACCAAGGGCGCCGACAGACCGACGAAGAAGGCGGCCAGCAAGGCATACCGCATGAAGTCCAGAGCGAGCATGTCAGCCATTAGTAAGCCCTTGAGGACGTGCCGGAATCCGTCGGACCGCGGAGCAGATTGTTGGTGCCCGAGGGGAAGTCATTTTCGCCGTCGTGATGGTGGCCGCCCCGGTGGGCGCGGTGGATCACCGAGTCCAGGTGCTCGGCGAATCCCTCGGGAGATCCGTCGTAGCTCACCTGCCCGGCTTCCATCTCCATGATGTGATCCACGATGCCCTCCAGCGCGGCCAACTCGTGCGTTACCACGAGCATGGTGACCCCGTCGGTGACCAACCGCTGCAGCACCTGCATTAAGCCGTCCTGAGATGCGTGGTCCACACCGGCGGTCGGCTCGTCCATGATCAGTAGAGCGGGCTCGCTGGCCAACGCCCGCGCGATCAGCACCCGGCGTTGCTGGCCTCCGGACAGGGTTGCCACATCGACCTGCGCCCGATCGCTGAGATTGACCTTCTCCAGCGCCTCGTCAACCAGCGCGACGTCGTTGCGGGATGCGGACCGCCACCAGGGGCGGTGTGACAACCGACCGGTGGAGACGACCTCGTGCACGGTGGAACGCACCGACCCAGACAAGGTGTGTCGTTGCGGTACGTAGCCCAACCGGCTGCGGTCACTGCGGCGAGTGACGGGACGACCCAGCACTTCGACGTCGCCCGCGAGATGCTCGTTGAGCCCGAGAAACCCGCGGACCAACGTCGACTTGCCGGAACCGTTGGGGCCGAGCAGTGCCATGACCTCACCGGCGGCCATCTGGAGAGTGACGTTGGAGACCACGGCACGGCCGGCATATCCGAAAGCCGCATCGCGTGCGGCGACGACGGGTGCCGCTGCGTCTTCGACAGCGACGGCACCGCGAGCATCAGTCACGAACAGCCCTGACCCTGACGTAACACATCCAAGTTGGCGCTCATGATCTCAAGGTAGTCCTCGCCCGGGGATTCATCGGTAACTCCCTCGATCGGATCCAACAGCGCGACGTCTGCTCCGGTCTCGTTGGCGATCGTCTCGGCAATGTCGGCGCCGAGCAGCACCTCGGAGTAGATCGTCGTAGCTTGTGAGTCTTCAACAGTGGCGCTGACCTCGGCCAAGCGGGCGGGCGAGGGCTCGGCGTTCGGCGCCAAACCGGTCACACTGATCTGCTCTAGCCCGTAGGGCTCGGCGATGTAACCGAATGCCGCATGGGTAGTGATCATGTCGGTGACTGAGCAATTGGCCAGACCGGTGTCGTACTCGTTCTTGAGATCGGTCAGCTCAGCGATGAGCTCATCGGCATTGGCGCGATAGTCCTGCGCGTTATCTGGATCGAGCGTCGCCAACTCCTCGGCGATGGCTTCTGAAACGTCTGCCATCCGCTCTGGATCGAGCCAGAAGTGCGGGTCCTCATCACCGTGGTCGTGACCCTCGTGGCCCTCCTCATCATGGGCATCGTCTTCGCTGTGGTCGTCACCCTCGTGGCCCTCCTCTTCATGCGCATCGTCTTCGCTGTGGTCGTCACCCTCATGCCCCGACTCGCCATGATCGTCGCCGGCCACCAGCAAGTCCGCTACCGGGTTCACGTCGAACGAGTGATCGCTGGCCTGCCCTTCGACGGCATCATCAACCGAGGCCTGGAGGCCTGAGGAGTAGATGACCAGGTCGGCCTGCTGCACGCTGGCGACACTTTGCGGCGTCAACTCTGCGTCATGTGGATCCACCCCCGGTGAGGTCAGCGTCTCGACACTGCCCGCACCGCCCATGATCCGACTGGTCACAAACTTCAGGGGGTAGAAGCTCGCCATCACCTCCAGGCCATTCTCGTCCGAGGTTGCCGCAGAGGAGGAGTCATCGGAGGCACCACAAGCCGACAGGATCAGTGCAGAGCAGGCCAGGGCGGCGAGGGATGGGGTGCGACGCATACGCATCAGTCTTCGACAAAATGATAACCATTGTCAAGTTGATCGGCACTCCCCCTCACCTCCGCCGCATCAGTTCGCGTAGCGTGCACGGTATGAAATATCGATACCTCGGCAATAGCGGACTCAAGATCTCTGAGATCACCTACGGCAACTGGCTCACGCACGGATCGCAGGTCGAGAACGACGTTGCAACCCAATGCGTGCGCGCGGCACTCGATGCGGGCATCTCAACTTTCGACACCGCCGATGTTTATGCCAACACCATCGCCGAGAGCGTGCTCGGTGACGCGCTGAAGGGCGAGCGCCGCGAGAGCCTGGAGATTTTCACCAAGGTCTACTTCCCGACCGGGCCGAAAGGCAAGAACGACACCGGCCTGTCGCGCAAGCACATCATGGAGTCGATCAATGCCTCGCTGCAGCGCCTGCAGACCGACTACGTCGATCTCTACCAGGCGCACCGGTATGACGTCGAGACTCCGCTGGAGGAGACGATGCAGGCCTTCGCCGACATTGTCGGTCAGGGCAAGGCGCTGTATATCGGGGTGAGCGAATGGAGCGCCGATCAGATCCGCGCTGGCGTCGAGATGTCCCGCGAGATGGGCTTCCAACTGATCTCCAACCAACCGCAGTACTCGATGCTGTGGCGGGTCATCGAGGATGAGGTCGTGCCGACGTCGCGTGAGATGGGCGTCAGCCAGATCGTGTGGAGCCCCATGGCCCAAGGTGTGTTGTCGGGCAAATATGAGCCCGGCACCGAGCCGCCGGAGGGATCGCGTGCGGCCGACGAAAAGGGCGGCGCCGACATGATCAAACGCTTTATGAACGACGACGTCCTGAAGCGAGTCCAAAAACTCAAGCCCATCGCCGACAAGAACGACCTGTCGATGGCTCAGTTGGCCATTGCCTGGGTGCTCCAGAACGACAATGTGGCGACGGCATTGGTCGGCGCCTCCCGCCCGGAGCAGGTCGGCGAGAACGTCAAAGCCGCGGGCGTCACCCTGGACAAGTCGACGATGAAGTCGATCGACAAGGCTTTGGGCAAGATCGTCGAGACCGACCCCAAGAAGACCGCCCAGACGACGCCGCAGGGACGCCTCGTCTGAGGGTCCCCGCCGGCGGGAGTCTGCTCCTGAGCGCTGAGCTCCGGCACCTGCTCCGCGGGTGCCGGAGCCTCGGGCGGCGTGCCGTCGCCGAACGGTGAACCGCCGAGCTCCTCGCGGTGGTGCTCGGTGTTCCAAACACTCACGTCCGGCCCCTTCGGCACCACGCCCGTGGGGTTGATGTCCAGATGCGTCTCGTAGTAGTGCGCCTTGATCTGGGCGAAGTCCACCGTGTCGCCGAACCCTGGGGTCTGGAACAGGTCGCGGGCGTAGGCCCACAGCACCGGCATCTCGGCCAGCTTGTTGCGGTTGCACTTGAAGTGGCCGTGGTAGACGGCATCAAAGCGCACCAGTGTTGTGAACAGCCGGATGTCGGCTTCGGTGATGTGGTCGCCGACCAAATAGCGGCGGGTTTCGAGGCGCTCGGACAGGACATCGAGATGCTTGAACAGGCGGTCATACGCCTCTTCGTACGACTCCTGGGTGCCAGCAAAACCGCACCGGTACACGCCGTTGTTGACCTCGGTGTAGATGGGCCCGGCTACCTCGTCGATCTCTTCGCGGAGAGACTCGGGGTACAAATCGGGAGCATTTTCGCGATGCATGCTCGTCCACTGGGTGGCGAAGTCCTCGGTGATCTGCCGGAAGTCGTTGGTAATCACCTGACCGCTCTCGATCTCGACGATTGCTGGCACGGTGACGCCTGGCCGATAGCCGTCGGGTCGCGCCTCGTAGGCGTCCTTCAACCGTGGGATGCCCAGCACCGGGTCGAGATGGTCGGGGTCTAGGTCGAAGGTCCAACTGTTTTCATCGTGCACCGGACCGCAGATGCCCATCGACAAAGAGTTCTCCAAACCGAGGAGGCGGCGCGAGATCACGGTGCGGTGGGCCCACGGGCACGCACGGCTCACGACCAGGCGATAGCGGTCGGGCTCGGCCTGATAGTCGCTCTCGGCTCCATCAGCGGTCACGCGCGTGGCGATGTAGCGCGTGTCTCGCTCGAAACTCTTCTCCACGTATTTCGTCTGAGCCACGGTTTGCTTCTCCTTGTTTCATTGACTGGGGGATCTACGACCGACAACAACACCCCGAGCGAGAACCTTCCGAGGGTTAACGTAGGCCTGTGGCACCCGTTCCGGACAAAGACCTCAATGACGAGCCGGAGCCTGAGACCGACCGCCGCGGATGGCTTGCCCACCGCATCTTTCCTGACGGGTCGGCGCCCGATCCGCGGTTCAGTTTGGCCAACGAGCGCACCTTCTTGTCGTGGATCCGGACGTCACTGGCGTTGCTGGCCGGTGGCATCGCGGTCGAAGCTTTTGCGGTGCTGGAGGATCCATATGGCAAGGGTGTCGCCATCTTGCTCCTGGTCCTGGGCATGCTGGTCAGTGGTGGCGCCTTTGTGCGCTGGATGGGGGTGGAGCGTGCCATGCGACATCAGGCACCGCTGCCGTTGCCGCTGATTGCTCCGGTGCTCGGCATTGGTGCGGCACTCGGCGCGCTTGTCGTTATCGTCGTCGTCGCCGCCGGGTGATGCGCTCCCTGCCATCGCCGCATCATCCTCATACGGCGGCTCATCTGGACACCGGCTTGCAGCCGGAGCGGACGGCGATGGCCTGGTCGCGGACGGCGCTGGCCTGTTGCATCGTGAGCGCCTTCACGATCCGCTGGCTGCCTTTCTACGGCGTCAACCTGCTGCTACTCCCCGGGGTCACACTGGTGGCGGCAGTCATCATCGCCGCCACCCAGCAGCACCGCATACGCCTCGATGTCGCTGCCATCAGGTACGAGCGGCTGCCGGTGACACCCGTGCCGCTGATCGCCTTGGTCGGTTTGTGTTGGGTGATCGGGGCTGCAGGACTCATCTTGGTCGCTCTCGCTTAGGCACTCCTATCAACCAAGACTTGGTAAAGAAAAAGTAGAGAAAACACAAATGGCCATTCTGCCCAGCCTAGATATACTTTTCTAGCAATTATCTATGCCTTTCGGGAGCCAACGTGGAGCGTTTTTCTGTATCGCCGCGCGAGGTGTCCATCCGTTTCACCTGGATGTTTATTGATGCTTTGTGCTGGACCATTGCCGTCGTAGCGACGGCCTGGATCCGATTCCAGTACGACTTTGACCAGACCTTAACGGCAGGCATCGCGACTGCTGCGTGCATGGCTGTTGCGATCCACCTTCTTGTCGGCGCGCTGTTCGGTCCTTACCTGGTGAGCCATGTGCGCGGCTCCTTCGACGAGGTGTGTGGTGTTGCCCGGTCGGCACTGGTCTCCGGCTTGGTGCTCATGTGCTGGGTGCTGGTCTTTACGCCACCCGGCGTGCCTCGATCGGTGCCAGCCTTCGGCGGAGCGATCGCGTTGATCTTGATGATGGCTGCTCGCTTCGTGGTCCGAGCCGCACGGGGCCGCGCAAGGTCTCTTCGCAATTCCGAGTCTCGTGTCGTCGTCTTCGGAGCGGGTCTAGCCGGTCGGCGTCTTGTGCAGAGCATGGTGCATGACGACCAGTCGACGTTCCGCCCGGTGGCATTTATCGATGACGACCGCGGCAAACGCAAGCTCCGCATCGAAGGGGTGCCGGTGCGCGGTGATCGGACGGACATCACGCAGGTGGCAACACGTTACGAAGCCACGCACTTGGCCGTCGCCATTCCCGACGCAGACGCCGCGTTACTCCGGGAGGTCAACGAAATCGCCGAACAGGCCGGACTCATCGTCAAGGTTCTCCCGACTGTCACAGAGCTTTTCAGCGACCAGCCGGCCGCGACCGATCTGCGCGATATCAACCTTGAGGACCTGTTGGGTCGTCGTTCCGTGGAGCTGGACCAAGACGCGATCGCCGATCAAGTCCACGGCAAGGTGGTTTTGGTGACCGGCGCCGGTGGTTCGATCGGCTCTGAGCTATGCCGTCAGATCGCTCGCTTCAGCCCGGGACGACTGCTACTG
>JBATUU010000281.1:0-6048 GCA_049671385.1 Ornithinimicrobium sp.
CTTCCGGCCAACCTGGCAATCATGGTCGACCCGGAGATCGAGTACGTCGTCGTCGAAGGTGCCGCCGCGACGCAGGCGGGCGAGGAGCAGGGCCAGGCCCCCGAGCGGTACGTGATCGCGGCTGCGCGCCTGGGCGCCTACGAGCGCGAGCTGGGGTCGGACGCAGCTGATCGAGTGGTGGCCCACCTGTCGGGTTCAGACCTGATCGGGCTGTCCTACGCGCCGCCCTTCAGCTACTACGACGGGCATGCGAACTCCCACGTCGTCACCCACGCCGACTTCGTCACCACCACCGATGGCACCGGCCTGGTGCACAGCGCCGGCGCGTTCGGTGAGGAGGACAAGGAGGTCACAGACCGGATGGGCATCGAACCCGTCATGCCGGTAGGGCCAGATGGTGTCTTTCATACCCCGGTCGACGACTATGCCGGGATGTTGGTCTTCGACGCCAACGCGCACATCATCGACCACCTCAAAAGTGCTACTCGCGCCTCCGTAGACAGCACGACGGACGAAGCGACGAGTGCGATCGGATCGGTCACCCCAGGCACCGTTTTGCTGCGCCACGAGACCTACGACCACTCATACCCGCACTGTTGGCGCTGCCGCCAGCCCCTGATCTACAAGGCAGTCTCGAGTTGGTTCGTGGCGGTCACTGAGTTCAAGGATCGGATGGTTGAGCTCAACGACGACATCACCTGGGTGCCGGAGCACATCAAGGACGGACAGTTCGGTAAGTGGCTGTCCAACGCCCGAGACTGGTCGATCTCTCGCAACCGATTCTGGGGCAGCCCGATCCCGGTGTGGCGCAGCGACGACCCGGCGTACCCGCGGTTGGACGTCTATGGCTCGTTTGCCGAGTTGGAGTCCGACTTCGGCGACCTGCCCCGTGATGACAAGGGCGATCCCGACCTGCACCGGCCGTTCGTCGATCAACTGACTCGGCCAAACCCCGACGACCCCACCGGCCAGAGCACGATGCGCCGGGTCGAGGATGTGCTGGACGTGTGGTTCGACTCCGGGTCGATGAGTTTTGCCCAGGTGCACTACCCGTTTGAGAACACCGAGTGGTTCGAGCACCACTTCCCGGCCGACTTCATCGTCGAGTACATCGGGCAAACCCGCGGTTGGTTCTACACCCTGCACATCTTGGCGACCGCGCTGTTCGATCGTCCCGCGTTCTCTACCTGCATCAGCCACGGCATCGTGTTGGGTAGCGACGGGCAGAAGATGAGCAAGTCGCTGGGCAACTACCCCGACGTGCGCGAGGTCTTCGACCGAGACGGCGCCGATGCGATGCGATGGTTCCTGATGTCCTCGCCGATCCTGCGCGGTGGCAACTTGATCGTCACCGAGCAGGGCATCCGTGATGAGGTGCGGCAGGTGCTGCTGCCGCTGTGGAATGCGTGGTACTTCTTCGGTCTCTATGCGAATGCAGCTGGCTCCGCCGATGGCGAAGCGTCTGGCAACGGCGCATACTCGGCCCGCTGGTCGACCGAGTCGCAGCATCGGCTGGACCGCTACCTCCTGGCTAAAACGCGCGATCTCGTCGCCGATGTGCAGGGCCAGTTGGATGCATCTGACATCGCTGGAGCATGCGCGAGCATCCGCAGCCATGTCGACGTGCTCACCAACTGGTACATCCGGCGTTCCCGCTCGCGATTCTGGGGCTCGGCAGCACGGTCCAGCGACACGGCGTCCGCCTTTGACACCCTGTACACGGCATTGGAGGTCCTGTGCCGGGTGGCGGCTCCGCTGCTGCCGTTGATGACCGAGCAGGTATGGCGCGGGCTCACCGGCGGAGAGTCGGTCCACCTGACCGACTGGCCACACGTCGAGGACTTGCCCGCCGACCCCGAGCTCGTGGCTGCCATGGATGTGGCTCGTGAGGTGTGCTCTACGACATCGGCGCTTCGCAAGACTCGTCACCTGCGAACCCGGTTGCCGCTGTCGAGGTTGACCGTGGTGACGGACTCGCCAGCTGCCGTTGAGCAGCTGGCTGACGTGATTCGCGATGAAGTCAATGTGCGTGAGGTTGTCGTGCTCGCTGCCGACGACCCTGCCGCCGACGCCTTCGGGGTCGAACAACGGTTGACCGTGAATGCACGCGCTGCGGGGCCGCGTCTTGGCCGTGAGGTACAGCGAGCCATTAAGGGCAGCAAATCCGGTGACTGGACGCTCAGTGATGACGGCGCCGTCACCGCTGGAGGACTGGAGCTTTTAGAAGGGGAGTACGTGGTGGAGACGGTCGTCAGTGCGGCCAGGGGCACGGCAGCGGGTGCGGCAAGCTTGGCGACGGCTACCCTTCCCGCCGGCGGCTTCGTGGCACTCAGCACTGAGGTCACTGACGACCTGGCCCGCGAGGGGTTGGCGCGTGACCTGATCCGCGCTGTGCAGCAGGCGCGTCGCGAGGCGGATCTGGACGTCAGCGATCGGATCAGCCTCACCGTGGTGGGCAACGACGCCGTCTGGGAGGCCGCCGTGGAGCACCAAGCCCTCGTGATGACTGAGACGTTGGCGGTCCAGTTTGGCGCTGCCGGTGCCCAGACCCCGCTCCCGGGTGGTAGCTCTGGGGCGACGACTCAGGCCACCTTGGACGGCGACCGCCACGTGCAGATGTTGATTGCGAAGGTGGAGCGATGAGCGATCACGACGAACTGAGCGAGCTGCTCGGCAACGACACGCCGGATGGCAAGGCAGCGAGGGACGCGCAGACAGTCGCCACTTCCGCGGCGGACCTCGAGATGCGAATGGCGTTGGTCGGTGAGGCAATCATGGCCCGCGCCCCGGAGACAGTCATCGAGCCGACACTGAGCCGGGTAGCCGAAGTGATGGACCTGATGGGCAGCCCGCAGCGGTCGTTTCCGATGATTCATGTGACCGGGACGAACGGCAAGACTTCGACCACACGCATGGTCGACCGGCTGCTACGCGAGCTGGGGTTGAACACCGGCCGATTCACCAGCCCTCACCTGCACGACATGCGCGAGCGCATTGCGATCGGTGGTGAGTCGATCTCCGTGCAGCGATTCTTGGATGCCTACGACGATGTGCTGCCCTATGTGCAGATGGTGGACGCGTCGTCACTGGCCCAGGGTGGGCCGCCCATGACCTACTTTGAGGTGCTCGTCGTGGTTGCCTATGCCGCTTTTGCTGACGCACCTGTCGACGTGGCCGTCGTCGAGGTCGGCTTGGGCGGAGTATGGGATGCCACCAATGTCGCCGATGGGCAGGTGGCAGTGATTACCCCGATTGCCATCGACCACACGCGGCTGCTCGGCGACACTCTGGAAGCGATAGCTACCGAGAAGGCTGGGATCATCAAGCCCGGTGCGATTGCGATCGTGGGCGAGCAGGAGCCCGAGGCGATGTCGATCCTCATCGAACGTGTAGAGGAGGTCGGGGCCACGCTGCATACCCAAGGGGTGGCTTTTGGCGTCAATGAACGAAGCGTCGCCATCGGCGGCCAGCAAGTGTCGCTCACCGGCTTGGCGGGCGAGTATCGGGACTTGTTCCTGCCGCTGCATGGCGGATACCAAAGCCACAATGTGTCGCTGGCGGTCGCGGCCGTCGAAGCCTTCTTAGGCGGTGGTGAGCAGCCGCTGACGGGCGAGGTGTTGAGCGATGCCTTCGCTGGTATGACATCGCCGGGGCGACTGGAAGTTGTGCGTCGTAGCCCGACGATCCTGGTGGACGCGGCCCATAACCCGGCCGGGATCAGCTCGTTGGTCGAGGCGATGCGCGACTCCTTCACCGTTCACCGGCTGGTCGGGGTGCTGGCGATCTTGGCGGAGAAGGACGCGGAGGCGATGGTCGAGCTCCTCGAGCCTGTGCTGGACCATGTCGTCGTGACCAGGACTACCTCCCCTCGGGCAATAGCGCCAGCGCGGTTGGCCGCGATAGCCACTGGGTACTTCGGCGCTGACCGGGTCACCGCGGTGCCAGATCTGCCGGATGCACTGGACATCGCCGCGGGACTCGCCGACGAAGGGGGTCAGGCAGGCGCTGTCTTGGCGACCGGATCCGTGGTCACTGCGGCCGAAGTGCGGATGCTCCTTGGTCACACGGACGTCTGACTAGCACAGACCTCAACACGAACATCTGTCACCGTGATCACTGGTTGTCGGCGGGCCGATGGCAGGTGTACGCCGGGTGATCAGCAACAATGTCGGTTGTGCCCGGATTTCCCTCGCTCGCAGTGCCCGGCAAATTCACTCGACGACTCGCCGCAGTGACCCTGATCGGTCAGGCCATGACCATCTTCTTCGGTGCATTGGCCGCCCGTCAGTTCGCGCTAGCCGGTGGCGAGGGTCAAAGCCAAGCCACGACATACCTGATCGGCGGCTCGGCGTTGGCTGTCCTGTGCGTCCTGGCCTCTGGGTTACTACGACGCCCCGGTGGCATCGCGCTGGGGTGGATCATCCAGTTGCTGACGTTCGCCTGCGCCATCGTCCTGCCAGCCATGATCATCGTGGGCCTGATCTTCACCGGGGTGTGGTGGTTGTGTCTGGCGCAGGGTCACAAGGTGGACGCCATCACAGCGCAGTGGGAGGCCGAGGACGAGGCAGCCTCGCAGCAACCACCGGATGAGGACTGAGCGTGGAGTACTGGCAAGCGGTATTGCTGGGGTTGGTGCAGGGGCTCACCGAGTTCTTGCCGATCAGCAGCAGCGCGCACTTGTCGATCGTGGGGCAGCTGACCGGCGGTGAAGACCCCGGAGCCGCATTCACCGCGATCAGCCAGCTGGGCACCGAGGCCGCTGTGCTGGTGTTCTTTTGGCGAGACATCACTCGGATCATCGGCCGCTGGTGCCAGGCGTTGGTGGGCAAGATCCCACAGAGTGATCCCGACGTCCGGATGGGTTGGCTTGTCATCGTCGGGTCTATCCCGATCGGCGTGCTCGGATTCACCTTCCAGGACTTCATCGAGACCGATCTGCGCAACCTATGGCTCACCGCCACGATGCTGCTCGTGTTTGCGCTGGTCCTATATGCCGCGGATCGGCTCGCGCGCACCGAGTTGACCCTCAAAGACCTGAGTTGGAAGCACGGCATCTTCTACGGGTTCGCCCAAGCGATGGCCCTGATTCCAGGCGTCTCCCGCAGTGGCGGTACGATCGCGGCTGGCCTGTTGATGGGCTACACCCGCGAAGCAGCCGCCCGCTACTCGTTCTTACTGGCCATTCCGGCGGTGCTCGGCTCAGGGCTCTTCCAGGTACTCAAGATCTCCGATGACCCGGTGACGCCTGCGTGGGGCCCGATCTGGCTCGCCACCGGGATCGCCTTCGTCGTTGCGCTTGCCGTAATCGCATGGTTCCTGCGCTTCATCTCCACGCATACCTTCACGCCGTTTGTGATCTATCGGATTGGTCTGGCGTTGGTGCTGTTCGGTCTTCTCGGCGCTGGTGTGCTGCAGCCTCGCTAGGACCCCTGCCAGTAGGCTGGCCGCCGTGAGCACACAGACTGCTGCCGTTGAACGTTCCCTGATCCTGGTCAAGCCCGACGGTTATCGCCGCGGCTTGACGGGCGAGGTGTTACGCCGAATCGAGGCCAAGGGTTATTCATTGATCGGGCTGGCCGTGGCTCAGGCGAGCGGAGAGCAACTCAGCGCCCACTACGCCGAGCATGAGGGCAAGCCTTTCTACGGTCCGCTGGTCGAGTTCATGAGCTCTGGGCCGTTGGTGGCCGTGCTTATCGAGGGCCACGGCTGCATCGCCGGCTTCCGCTCGCTAGCCGGGGCGACCGACCCGACCGCAGCCGCGCCAGGCACCATTCGCGGCGACCTCGGGCGCGACTGGGGGCTGGCCGTCCAGCAGAACATCGTGCATGGCTCGGACTCCGCCGACTCGGCAGCACGCGAGACCCAGATCTGGTTTCCGAGCCTGTACTGAGGCTCGCTGCACGGTGGGCGCGGCCACGTGGCGACCCCCGGTTGCGCTGTCGGGCCTGGGGTGTAGAAATACTGGAGTAGTGGGGCACGGGTGCCCCGACCAATACGTCAAGGGAGAACATCATGAGCACCAACCAATTCGAAGACTCGAACCTGAAC
>JBATUU010000282.1:0-1512 GCA_049671385.1 Ornithinimicrobium sp.
AGTGCGCCGTTGAGCCCATGGCTTCGTACGCCGTCGTAGAAGACTTTCGCGTTCAGAAAAAGGAGTTGCGTGCCAGGCTCTACTCGGCGGCCGAGCGCCACAAACGCGATGAGATCCTCGCGGAGATTGCTTCACGAGCCGGAAAACTCTCGTGAAGGCAACGCCCGCAGAACGATCCGCTACGGAAGCAGCGATGGCCTCGTCAAGGTAGACGCTGTCACATCTGCTGGTCGTCCCGCGGGGGATCGGCACGCGTGAACGGGTCAGTGGCCGATCGATGACTGCCATTAGTGGGGAGTCGCAACGAAAGCTACCGCGTTTCTCACGGCAGCAGCCTCAGCGTTCAGGAGATCACGAGAGCGCTCTGCCCAATCCGCTGCGATCGTGAAGCCGTCTCCGGCATACCGGGGGAACACGTGCAGATGCAGGTGCAATACCTCTTGGAAGGCCACCTCGCCGTCGGCGAGGAAGACGTTGACGCCTTCACAGCGCAGGCCACACCGACGCAGAGCCTTGGCCATGCGGTGTCCTACCGCCCAAACGTGACTGCCAGTTGGTTCATCGAGATCTTCCAACCCGACTGCGTGGCCCCTGGGCACGACGAGTAAGTGTCCGGGTGTCACCGGGTTTAGGTCCATGAACACCACAACGAGCTCGTCCTCGTAGACGATGCTCGCCTCAGCCTCCCCACTCACGATGGCGCAGAAGATGCAGTCCTGGGCCGAGATCTGTCTCGTCGTAGTAGATGTGGACATGAGCGGGATCGTCGCAGAGAACCCGGACCCCTGCCAGCACATTCCCCTTGCGACTCACCCCATGGGACGCCAGAGGTTGCGCCAAACGGGGAACGATGCCCGTCCTCACAGGGGATCCGTATCCGGTGACCGTCGCGTTCCCGGCGCAAACGCCGTTGCTGATGCCGTACGCATTGGTGCCGAACGTTCAGTCAGGCGCGGGAGTCGCGTCGAGTCGGCGTAGCAGGTCTTTCATGAGAACGTCGCCATGAGCAGCAGCGTCGCTCAGCAATCGCCCATCGGAGGCCCACCATCCGAAGTCGTCTTCGATGATCACCTGGACGCGATTGTCATCCTCGCAACTTGTCAGTCGCGCCTTGAACGGCCAACGACGTGAAGTTTTTGATGTGTATTTCCACGCTCCCATCAGGCGTAGCCAGGCCCTTGAGCCCTGCGAGAGCGTGAGCTCGTCCGGTGTGGCTTTGCCTGAAATGCGCCAGGCAGTGCCTTCGGTCAGATCTGCCGCGTGCTGGCTCAAGTCGACGGCAGGGCCACGCTCAGTGCGCCGGTAGTAGTAGCCGCTTTCGACGTCGCTCACGACCGCTCCCGCATACTGACCAGGATAGTGCCTTCTACTTCAGGCGAACCATCACCGAAGGCAGATCCTGTCTCGGTCATCGATCGGTGAGCGGGACGGGTTTCTCGCCTGGGTAGCCGATATAGCCTGTTTCGATGCTGGTGATCGGTTCAGTAGTAATACGTGTGGGGAACCTGGCGG
>JBATUU010000283.1:0-18895 GCA_049671385.1 Ornithinimicrobium sp.
TGCGAGGTGATCGAGAACGTGGCGAGGAAGCTGGCCATGATGACGCCGTTGAGCACCAGAGACCGAAGGATGGACCAGTCGGCCAGCATGCCACCGAGCCGGGTCCCGACGATCGAGCCGATGCCGAAGGCCAACAGAAACAGCGGCACCCAGCCCTCCGGTCGCCCGGTCACCTCGGTCACTGTGGGAGCGATGTAGGAGTACATGGCAAACATGCCGCCGAAACCGATGCCGCCGATCAACAGGGTCAACCAGACCTGGGTGCTCTTGAAAGCGCCGATCTCTCGGCGCCAGTCCTGGGTGGGATCGGCGTCCGTGCGCGGAACCCATACCCGCACCAAGACCACGGTCAGCACACCGATCACGGCGACAGCCCAGTATGCGGTGCGCCACCCGTACACCTGCCCCATCCAGGTGGCCACAGGGACCCCGAGAACGTTGGCAAAGGGGATGCCCAGCATGATCGTGCCTACCGCGCGACCGCTCCGCCCTCGGGGCGCGAGGCTGACTGCGACCAATGACGCCATCCCGAAGAACGCTCCGTGAGGCACACCAGCGATAAACCGAGCCACCATCAACGCCTCGTAGTTCGGCGCCAGCGCGGCAAGAGTATTGCCGACAGTGAACACGGCCATCAATGCGATCAACATCACCCGGCGCGGTGCCTTAGCTCCCCAGATCGAGATCAGCGGCGCCCCTATCACCACACCGATGGCATAGGCGGCGATCGTGTGCCCGGCCCTGGGGATGTCGACGTCCACCCCCTCCGCGATCTGCGGCAGCAAACCCATGGTGACAAATTCGGTCACCCCGATCGCGAATCCACCGCAGATCAAGGCGATGCTCGCGAGGCGAATGGTGCGGGGGTCGGCGCCTTCTGTGCTCGCCGAATCGAGCGAAGAAAGGGAGTCATTCATCATGTCCCATCAATCGTCGCAGATACAGACGTCCCGCTCGGCATCGGCAACGGCAGTCGCCGGAGGCACTGACCTGAGCCCGCAAGTGAGGGGCACAATGTCCGGTATGCAGCGCACCCTCGACCTCGCTCACTCGATGGCCGACGATCTGCGCCGCTTGCGCCGAGAGTTGCACCAGATCCCGGAGATCGGCCTCCGCCTACCGCTCACGCAGGCCCACCTGCTCGAACAACTCGAGGGCTTGGACCTCGAGGTCACGACAGGCACGTCGCTGGATTCGATCGTGGCTGTCCTGCGCGGTGGAGCACCCGGCGCAGATCACGGTCCCGTCGTGCTGTTGCGCGGGGATATGGATGGGTTACCCGTCACTGAAGAGGTCGATGTGCCCTACGCCTCAAGGCATGTCGGCTCGATGCATGCCTGCGGTCACGACCTGCATATGGCTGCCCTGATCGGGGCCGTCCGAGTCCTGCATGCCCAACGCGAGGACCTTGCCGGTGATGTCGTCTTCATGTTCCAACCCGCCGAGGAGGGACCCGGTGGAGCCGAGCCGATGGTGGCCGAGGGACTGCTCGAGGCAGCCGGTCGCCGGGTCGAGGCGGCCTACGCGATGCATGTCTTCTCCTCCGAGTTGCCGCTCGGCCACTGGTCCGCCCGGCCTGGCCCGCTGATGGCGGGCGCCGACACCGTCACGATCACAGTCACCGGCCGGGGTGGCCACGGCTCGACTCCACACCGCACTGCTGATCCGGTGCCGGTGGTCTGCGAGATCGTACTGGCGCTGCAGACCATGGTGACCCGCACCTTCGATGCTTTCGATTCGGTCGTGCTCACCGTTGGGCGGGTCAGCGCGGGCACCAAAGACAACATCATCCCGGACACTGGGCAGCTCGCCGCGACCCTGCGCACCTTCTCCCCCGAGATCCGAGCCACGGCGCATGCTGCCATCGAACGCGTCGCCGCCGGTGTCAGCGCAGCGCACGGGATGAGCGCAGAGGTCAGCTTCACCGAGGGCTACCCAGCGACCATCAACGATGAGCAGGAGTATGCACTGGCGGCCGACGTGACGAATGAGTTGTTCGGCGCGGGCCGCCAGGAAGTGCGCCCGTTGCCGGAGATGGGCTCAGAAGACATGTCGTTCGTCATGAACGAGGTGCCCGGCGCATACTTCCTGCTGGGGGCCTACCCGGGCCAGGACTATGCCAACGCACCTGACAATCACTCGCCGCGGGCGTTCTTCGACGATGTGGTGGTGCCAGACGCGGCCGCATGGTTGGCGGCCATGGCTCTGCGGCGGTGCAATACCCAGCGCGACTAGGCGCTGGAGGCGACAAACACTGAGTGCACGGTGGTGCTGACCGCAGGACCACGCCCAACGAGGTTTAAGCGCGGGCTTGCTCGTAGCGACTGAGCGCTTCACCGCGGGCCCCTTTGTGCTCCACGATCGGCTCCGGGTATCCGTGAGCCAAGCCATCTTCAACCTGTCCCGGCTCGTGCACTGCCTTGCCTGCAATATGGCGCAACTCCGGCACATATGTGCGCACGTAATCGCCCTGGGGGTCGAACCGCTGACCTTGGGTGGTGGGGTTGAAGATCCGGAAGTAGGGCGCGGCGTCGGTCCCGGTGCCAGCCACCCACTGCCAGCCGTGATTGTTGGATGCCAAGTCCCCGTCGCGCAGATGTCGCATGAAGTGGCGGGCGCCATGCACCCACCAGACGTGCAGGTGTTTGCACAGGAAGCTGGCTGTGACCATCCGGAGGCGGTTATGCATCCATCCCTCGGCGAGCAGTTGTCGCATGCCGGCATCCACAAACGGGTAGCCGGTCTTGCCCTCACGCCACGCTTGCACCAAGGCCGCCACGCCTTCGTCGGTATCCGGGTCGTCATACGGCATCGAGGACAGTTGCCCCCGCAGATCGCTCCAAGCAGACGCCGGGTTGTGCCACAACACGTCGGCGTAGAACTCTCGCCAGGCCAACTCACTGGTGAAGGTGAAGGCTCCCTTGCTGCGACGCGAGGCCAGATCGGCCAGCAGTGTCCGGGGGTGGATGGTGCCGTATTTCAGGTGCACCGACAGTTGGCTGGTGCCGTTGTGGTCGGGACGGTCCCGCTCGTCGGCATAATCGGCGACGTCGTCGGCAAAACTGTCCCAGAGGGCGTGAGCGGCGCCCTCACCGACCTCCGGCAACCTCAGCTCAACAGCGAACTCTGGAGTGGCGGGCAGGTCTTCAGAATCGATGGTTCGTCGCCACCGAACGTCGGGGACCGGCGCCGGGTCGGGCCAACCATGGGCCCGCCACGCCTTCGAGAACGGCGTGAAGACTTTGTATGGATCGCCAGACCCATTGCGGATCGTGCCCGGACCAATCGCATACGACGACCCGGTGGCGACCAGCGGCACCCCCTCCGGCAGCGCCTCACGCACCTGCTCATCACGGCGCCTGCCATACGGCGTGGACTCAGCAGAGATGTGCACAGAGTTCGCGCCGACCTCGGCCACCACGGCGGGGATGACCTCGCGCGGGTCGCCGTGGCGGTAGATGATCGCACCGTCATACGACTGCTGTGCAGCATTCAGCGCGGAAATCAGGCACCACGTGCGCACATCAGACGCGCCGAGCAACTGTGGATCGAGAACGAAGATCGGCAGCACAGCTCCACCGCTCGCGGCCTCGGCCGCCGCGCCGAGCGCCGGCAGATCTTCGATGCGCAGGTCGCGGCGAAGCCACAGCACAGACGTCGACATAGTCTCAGCGTAGGCGGCTGGTTACGCTGGTGCTCGACTACCCCAGGAGGGCCGATGGTGCACGTCACCCGACAATTCGAGGCCAACGCCGAGCAGGCAGCCGCCATCGAGTACTTGAAAGATTTTGGCAACGCCACGCAGTGGGATCCGGGCAGCGTGTCGAACGTGCGGATCGATGATGGCCCCGTCGGGGTCGGCTCGCAGTGGCACAACACCAGCAAGTTGCTCTTCATCAACACCGAGTTGACCTACGAGCTCACCGACCTGCGTGAGAACGGCATCACCTTCACCGGCACCAACAAGACCGCAACCTCGGTCGACACCATCGATGTCCTGCCGGGAACGCGCCCCGGCAGTGTTCGGATCACCTACGACTCGAATGTCACCTTCAATGGCAAGGCCAAGTACGGCGACCCGTTCATAACCCTGATCTTCTTGAAATTGGCCGGTGAGACCGTGGATGGCATCACGCGGGAACTCCAGAGGCGTTAACCCTTCGGCGGAAGGAGGGTGAAAACTCACCAACCCAGCGTGCCCGGTGGCCCCTTGAACGGGCCGCGAACGCGGGATGTAATCCATCCGCCATAGAAGTCCCCGACCTGGGGGACAACAACCTCGCCGTTGACACGGCACGTGTCAACGGCAGATGGCATCACCGCGACGTAACCACGCAGTTGCTCGAATCCGGCAGTGGGTTGTGGGTAATGCCAGGCTGCACGACGGGCTCCAGACCGCTTAGCGCGTGAGGTGAGGCCTCGCTGCGAGTCGACCGGCACCGCAATATCGAAATAGTGCGCTACCCCCTTGAACTCGCAGAACGTCGTGCCTCCGACCGGCACCAAGACACCCGTCCGAAAGTCGCTTTGGGGGAGGTAGTACGTCGGCGGATGACTGGTTTCGCGAACACGTAAAGCGTTCGATGATTGCGCTATCAGCGACCCATCCGTCTCGATCTCAACGAATTCGTCAGTGGGCACGACATCCGGGGGCCGGGGGTAGTCCCACACCGACTCCACGCCGGAGATCAGTTCTTCACTCACGTCAGCTCCTGGGCTTCGGGTATGCCTGTTCGCAGGGCCACGTCGCAGGCCAATTGCCTGCACGGTACCGTCATAGTCTCAGGGTACTTCGATGGGCGAAGGAGAGTAGCGAATTCATGGCACACGACTCGTACACCGTTCCCGGTCTGGACACTGACCAGAGCGACACCGTGATCGGCGCACTGCAGAAGAGACTGTCGGCATACAACGACCTCCATCTGACACTGAAGCACGTGCATTGGAATGTGGTGGGTCCGCACTTCATCGCGGTGCACGAGATGCTCGATCCCCAGGTTGATCTTGTGCGCGGCTACGCCGACGAAGTTGCCGAACGCATTGCCACAATGGGCGGGTCCCCGCGAGGCACGACGGGGGCGATCGTCGCTGACCGCGACTGGGATGACTACTCGATCCAGCGCGACGGCGTCTTAGCGCATCTGGCCGCGCTTGATCTGGTCTACGTCGGGGTCATTACCGACAACCGCAAGGCC
Source organism: Ornithinimicrobium sp. (assembly GCA_049671385.1). GTDB lineage: Bacteria > Actinomycetota > Actinomycetes > Actinomycetales > Dermatophilaceae > Ornithinicoccus. Next base: position 5,196 of record JBATUU010000283.1, read on the forward strand.
ATCGAGATCTTCGGCGACATCGATCCGGTCACCGAAGACGTGCTGATCGGTCACACTGCCGAGCTCGAGAAGTTCCAGTGGTTCATTCGAGCGCACTTAGAGGACATGGGCGGACAGTTGGCGCACGCCGGTGCCCACACCGAAGACCAGGCCGCCGACGCGACGCGGTAGTTCAGTCCTCCATGACCTACCAGCCCGGGCCAGGCCCAGAGCCCTCGACCGAGGAGGATGCCCTCCCCGACCGGCCGAGTAACAGCCCCAAAGAACTGCTGCGCTTCCTGCGGGCAGCACTGATCACTCCGGTCCCTCGCGACCACAGCCAAACCGACGCACAGTTCCGCAGACGGCGAACCGTTGTCTTGGTGACCTTGTTTTTGGGTTCCTTCCTGCTCGGCTACGGGCTGACCCGACCGCCAGGTGGCACGAGTTTCTACCTCGCCACTGCAGCGCTCGCCGTGGTGTGGACCATCGGAGCATTCGCGTCCGGCCCGTTGCACCTCGGGTGGGCCCACACGCGCCACGGCGAACGGCACGCGCGGCCTGTCCTGCAGCCTTTCCTCCTCGGCGTCTTCGCGGTCATCCTGTTCTGCGGCGGTGCAGTGGTCGTGGCTCAGTTCGCAGTCCTGCGTGACCCCGTCAACGACGTGCTGGAGTATGCGCGACAGGCTCCCATTGTGTTGGTGGCCAGCATTACGCTGATCAACGGCGTTGCCGAGGAGCTGTTCTTCCGCGGTGCGGCATTTGCGGCCATCGGGCGCAAGCACCCCGTCCTCATCTCCACCGGCCTGTATGCGTTGGTGACCATCAGCACTGGCAATCTGATGCTTGTTTTTGCCGCTGGCGTCCTGGGTGTCATGGTGGGGCTGCAGCGACGGGTGACCGGAGGGGTCCTCGGCCCGATCATTACCCATCTGACCTGGTCGATGTCGATGCTCTTCATCCTTCCCCCACTTTTGACCTGGCTCACTCCGATGCAGTGACCCCCTACGCATACGACGCGGCAGAAGGAGCCCCTGCTGCCGCTACCTCACCGAACAGATTTCACTGCGAGTGAAAGGACGTCCCATGGCTCACCGCCGCGCACTCGTCACAGGCGCCACCGGATATATCGGCTCCCGACTGGTGCCACAACTGCTGAGCGAGGGCTGGACCGTCCGGGTACTGAGTCGTAGTGCGGAGAAAATCCACGCACGCCCCTGGGACGACGATGTCGAGATCAGTGAAGGCAATGCCGACGATGCCGAGCACCTCGCCAGTGCGATGGCTGATGTGGACGTCGCCTACTATTTCATCCACTCGATGGATGGCTCTGATGCGTGGGTGGAAAAAGACAAAGAGATGGCCCACACCTTCGCGTCCACCGCACAGGCTCAGGGCGTGTCCCGGATCGTCTACCTCAGCGGCCTCTACCCCCCCGACGAGGAGTTGTCGACCCACCTTGGCTCGCGCAAGGAGGTCGAGGACATCTTCATCGACTCGCCTGTTCCCACCGCCGTGCTCCGAGCCGCGGTGATCTTGGGAGCTGGCTCAGCGTCATTCGAGATGCTCCGCCATCTGACCGACCGACTGCCGATTATGATTGCGCCGCGTTGGTTGGTGACCAATATCGAGCCGATCGCCATCGCCGACGTGATCCGCTATCTGGCCGGGGCGGCTGAGTTGCCACCAGAGGTCAATCGCGGCTTCGACATCGGTGCCGGTGAGGTCCTGACCTACAAGGACATGATCGATCGGTATGCCGCTGTGTCCCGGTTGGCCAAACGGCGGGTACGAACGCTGCCGGTGATGACCCCCGGGTTGGCCAGTCACTGGGTCGGGCTCGTGACCCCCGTCCCCGCCGGCATCGCCAAGCCGCTCGTCGGGTCCTTGGTGCATGAAGTGATCACCAAGGAGCACGACATCGCCGAGTATGTGCCGGACCCCCCGGGTGGTTTCGTTGACTTCGACGATGCGGTGCGCCGTGCATTGTCCGGACCACAGCCGGTGCCTCTGCGACCCGAGGTAGACCCTGCGAAGCCGTCCCAGATCAGTGCTGCGGACCCGGAGTGGGCGGGCATGACCGTCTTCGCCGACAAGCATCAGTCCACCGCGGCCGCCAGTGTCGAGCAGGTCTGGGCACAGGTGGAGCAACTTGGCGGCTCGCACGGGTGGCACGTTCCCGATGTGTTGTGGAAGGTACGTGGCGCCGCCGACCGCGTGGTGGGCGGGCCAGGACACCAGGCGGGGCGAGAGCCTGGACCGCTGCGCGAAGGGATGAAGATCGACTCCTGGGAAGTGGAGGGTCTGCACGACCTCCCCGGAGGTGGACGCCGGCTGGAGCTCAGGTCGCGGATGAAGACACCCGGCAAGGCGCGGATGATCATCACGGTCCGGCCCGGCACACGCGATGGCACCTCAGAGGTCAATCAGCAGGCGCAGTTCACACCGATCGGTCTCGCCGGATTGGGCTACTGGGGTGCTCTCTGGCTGGGCCACAAACCGACCTTTGCCGCAATGCACCGTGGGCTCATCAGAGCCGCCGAGAGCGCCGCAGCAAATAGCCCTGAGCAGCCCGCTCCCCGCTGACCATCGCGCCTTGGATCGACGCGGTGTCCACGTGGTCGCCACAGGCGATCACGTGCTCACTGACCTGCATGGATCGCCTGGTCGACAACGGCGGATGCTGCATGGGGAGCGCGTGCGGCACCTCGTGACGGTGCACCAACTGCCAGTCATCGGTGCTCACGCCATACGTCTGGGCGGCGTGCGACAGGATCTGTGGCACGGACGGTGCCTGCTCGCCGGGGCGCATCAGGGCTGAGGTCTGCACTAACGGTCTGCCGCTCGGCGCGTAGGACGGCGCCGCTGCAGTGACGACCGCCGTGTTCTTGATCGGTCCGCCGGGTTGCTGGCGTCCATCGACGATCAGCATCGGCAGATCGCTCGGCGCCTGCGGCATGGTGAACCAATCGGTGACAACACCTTTCATCGCCGGCTCCGGTCGCTCCAGCAGGTGCGCGGATGCCACCGGACCAGCGGCCAGCACCACGAGATCGGCGGCCAACGTTCCTTCGGTGGTGCGGACCTGCGCCCCGCGATCGGTGTCGGTGACCTCCTGCACGGCGGTGCCAGTCTGTACAGGTCGCAGCAGGCCGTCTGCTAATTGCTGCGGGAAGGCCTGCATCCCACGCTCCGGCAATCCGGGTGATCCGAACGCGAACATCCGCATCAGCAGACGTGTGAAGTTATTCGACGTGCTGCCATCGTCCTCGAGCACAACACCAGCCACGAAAGAGTCGACGACCCGACTCAATGGGCCACTCAGCCCCACGCTAGCCATCGCCGCACCGCGACTACGGTCCGGCCCGTCCTTCAACTTCGATGGTGGTCCCAGCGAGGGGGCAGCCCAGCGCGCGAGGGATACGAGCTCACCTGGGTCGAGGTAGCCACTGCGCAGCACGTCGAGCAGGTGTTGTGGCTCACGCAACGGATCGGCCAACACCACCAACTGCCCGTCGTCGCGGATGACCCCGGCACCAGAGCCGAACTTTTGCAGGCCGAGCGCGGCGATATCGACGTGCTCCTGGACAGCAGGGTATGCAGGGTTCAGGACCTGGAAACCGCGGTCCATCGCGAAGCCATCGATCACATCCGTGCGAATCCGGCCCCCGACGGCATCGCCGGCTTCCACGACGTGCACATCAACGCCTTGTGCTTGCAGTGTGCGGGCACACATCAAGCCGGCAAGGCCAGCACCGATCACGACTACCTCGTGCTGTGTGCTCATGATGCCTTTCTGTCGACCCCCGGCGAGATCTCCCCGCGGGACTGCTCCAGGCCCGCCATCGCCCACCGGACCGTTGCAGTCCCGGCGTGCCCGAGGGGCTGCGCAACCCACTTTGCCACGACGTCGGGCACCGGCAAGCCGAGCATCTGTCGTGACCACTGGGGCAGCAGGGCTACTCCCCCGGCAGCGATCGCGCCATAGCCCGGCCGCGCTGCCCACGGTAGTGGTGGGGAGAGCAATAAGAAGTGGGCCGCCTCGCGTGCCGCCGGGGTTGTCTCCATCTCTGGTCGGTAGGCCGCGAGGAGCGCGTTCAGCTCCGCCACCGTGCTGGGCGGGTCGATGACCCCGAGTTTGCGGGCCGACAAACCTGCCTGGCGCACATAGGTATCGGCCTCCTCATCGGTCAATGGCTCGGGAGCGTAGACCTGATATCCCCGCAGGAAGGCATCGATCTCGGCGATATGCACCCACATCAGCAAGTGCGGATCGCTGGCTCGGTAGGGCCGGCCGTGCTCATCCTTGCCGCGAACTCGCTGATGGATCGAGCGCACGTGTCCGATCGTTTCCTCAGCATCGATCACCGTGCCGAAGGTCGTGGTGGCCAGGTAGTTGCTGGTGCGCTGCAACCGGCCCCACACATCCCCTTTGTACCCGCTGTGCCCGGCCACTCCGGCCATTGCCATCGGATGCAGCATCTGCATCAACAGGGCAGTCACCCCGGCGGGGAACATGGCAGCGTCGGCATGGACGCGCCATACCGGATCGCTGGGTGTGAACCAACGATCCCCATCGGCTCCCCAGATCCGTGCCGCCCGGTTCGGCGCATCGTCACCCGCGACTTTGGCGCGCAGGGCATGGCCGATCATCAACTGGACGGAGCCACTGGCCCGGTCGACCTGAGCTTTGAGCGCTTGGGTCACCATCAGGTCTTCGAGACCAGGGCAGGGTCATCGTCCATCGTGGCCTCGATGGCCTCTTCGGAATGCTTGCCCGGCTGTACCCGCCGCGGCCAGTAAAAAGTGTCTCCCATGGTCAATACGATCGCAGGCACCAAAACGGTCCGAACGATCAGGGTGTCGATAAGCACTCCCACAAAGATGATGACGCCCAGCTGGGCCAGCACCACGAGCGGCAAAACACCCAGTGCGGCGAAGACGGCGGCGAGCAAGATGCCTGCGCTGGTGATGACGCCACCGGTAGCAGCCAAGGCCCGCAGGATGCCCGTGCGAGAGTCAGCGACCTTCGTCTCCTCCAGCGCCCGCGTGATCAAGAAGATGTTGTAGTCCACGCCGAGCGCAACGAGGAAGAGGAAGGCCAGCAGCGGTACTCCGGAGTCCAGGCCGGAGAAACCGAAGACCGTCGTGAAGAGGAGCCAGGAGACTCCCAGCGCCGACAAATACGTCAACAGCACGCTGGACACCAAGATGATCGGCGCGATGATCGAGCGCAACAACCCGAACAAAGCCACCAAGACGAGCCCGAGGATCAGCGGCAGAATCAGCAGGCGGTCTGATGAGGTGGCGTCCTCAGCGTCGAGCGCTTCAGCGTCGGCACCCGTGACGTAGGTGTCCTCAAAATCGGAGAGGGCATCACGCAGGTCGGTGATCGCCTGCTCGCCCTCTGTGGTGCTGGGTGCGACCGACAGCACAACGTTCAGTGTCGTGATGCCTACTTCTGTGTTGGGCTCGCCGGGGCGTACGGCATCGACCGTCTCGACACCTTCGATCGCCGTGGCTATGTCCTGCAACTCCTGAGCATCGGTGGTCCGCGTCACCACCACGGTGGGATCGGCGCTGCCGGCTGGGAAGGACTCAGCGAGCCGCTGGGCCGCAGTGATGGCCTCTGGCTCCTGCAGGAACTGTTCGTTGGTGGGCAGACCCAGGTCGATCCGAGTGGTCCCGAACGCCGCCACCACCAACACAGCAAGGGTCCCGGCGATGAACAGTGGTGGCTTCGTCGCGACCACGTCCCCGACCCGCTTCCAGATGGACTTGCCATCGGCCAGAGCGGGTTGTCCCTCTCGGGGCACCAATGGCCAGAACACCCAGCGGCCGAACTGGACGAGCACCGCCGGCAGGAGCACCAGGGCGAAGAGCGCAGCGATCACGATGCCGACCGCGCACGCCAACCCCAAACCACGGGTCGCCGGGAAGGCAGATAGCAGAAAGGTCAGCAGACCCAAGAACACGGTCGAGGAACTTGCGAACACCGCCTCGGAGGTGCGCCGAAGCGCCAGGTCCATGGCCTCGTACCGGCTGGAGTGTCGTTTCAGCTCGTCGCGATAGCGAGAGATCAGCAGCAGCGCGTAGTTGGTGCCGGCTCCGAAGACCAAGACGGACAAGATGCCAGTGGTCGACTCATCCCACGGTATGCCGGTCGCCTCCAGGACCCGAGTGGCTGCCGTCGAAGCAAACACGTCGCCGATGCCAATCACAATCAGCGGGATGATCCACAGCCAGGGACTGCGATAGGTGACCAGCAGGAGCACTGCGACGACCGAGGCAGTCGTCAGGAGCAGGGTGAAGTTGGCTCCCTCGAACACCGCAGCCAGATCGGCCTCAATGGCTGCCGGGCCGGTCACTGCGGCGGTCACACCGTCGGGCACCTCATCGTCCAGCGTGTCCCGCAAGGCATTCACTTCGGCAGCGGTGTCGGTGGCGGTGGCTGATGGCACGGTCAGCACCGAGATGGCAGCGGTGCCGTCGTCGGCAGGGACCACTTGGCTTTGCGGGTAGGCATCCCCGTCGGTGGTTTCCAGCGCATCGACGATCTGTTGCAGCGGCTCGAGTTGTCCTCCGATGCCCTCATCGACGGTGAACAGCGCGATCGCCGTTGAGTTGTCGTCAGCGGGCAGTTCGTCCAAGAGCTCGACACCTTGGGTGTTGCCATACCCCTCGGGCAAAGTGTCCGTGGGCGATGGGGAGCGCTCACCCTGCCCGACTCCCACGATCATGCTGATGGCGAACACAATGCCGATCACGGCAATGATGCGAGAACTCACCCGTGAGGTGATGGCCTCAGCTAGTTTGGACACCCGGAGATTCTACGACAATCGAACGATGTCCCAACCGTGCTGCTCTCACTCAGTTGTGCACGCTCTCACCTAGGTATAGGCCAGTGAGAGCGTGCATCACCTGGTGAGAGCACTAGCGCTGGTCCAGTGTGCGGACCGCAGCCCACGCGGCCGGGAAGATCGCCGCGGCGATAGCGCACTTGACGAGCCCGCCGAGAATAAACGGAGTGAAGCCAGCGGCCAGGGCCGTCGAGACATCGCCATAGCCCATCATCATCGCCAGATACGGCACGCCGATGAGGAAAGGCACCAACGAGGCCAGCACGAAACCTGCCATCGCCAGCAGCGGCTTGCGGTCCCAGGTGCGCTCGGCGAGCCAGCCGGTCAAAGCCGCCGCAAAGACGAAGCCGATGATGTAGCCGAAGGACGGCGCCAGCAGATACCCCGGACCCCCGCCGAAGTTGGAGAACCACGGCACCCCCGCCACACCGAGCGCGAGGTAGGTGAACAACGACATCGCGCCGCGCCGCATACCCAGACTGCCGCCCACCAACAGCACTCCGAGGGTTTGGCCGGTCCACGGCACCGGATAGCCGAAGCCGACCTGCGCCAAGACCCCGACAGTGACGGCACCGGTGAGCACCAAGGTGATGTCGGTGGCCAGGCTGCGCGAGATCAGCCGATCAGCAATAACGACGGGCTGGGGGCCAAGCGCTGCGGTGCTCACATCTATCTCCTGCGTGGATAGGGCGGGGACACATCCAGGACAAGGACGCTGTCCGTAAGCCTGTCACACGCGGGACGCCCATGGGGTTGTCCGCGTCATCCGATTAGGTCGCCTTGTCCACCAGTTGGCTGCTGCGCACCAGCCGCGGCACGGTCACCAGCAGCAGACCTCCCACGACGTTGGCGATGATGACGTACCAGAACCACGCGAGCCAGTTCAGGTAGCTCACCCCTTCGGCACCGGAGTGCAGTGCTCCGAAGATGATGACCGAGTCGAGAATGGAGTGAAAGAGGCCGAGGCCGATCAACAAGAATGCGCCGGCCAGGGCGGCTGCCAAGGTCGCCACTTGTGAGTCGCTGCCAGCCTGCATGCGGGTCATCAACGTGATCGCGGCCCCGCCCAGCAGGGCCAAGGCGATCGACTGCCAGTTCAATGGCGCATCCACGAACTCCAGCGCCTTGGTGGCGAAGGTGGCGTCCAGCTTTGGGAAGGCAGCCACGACCAGCCACATCAGCACCCACCCGCCGAGGAGGTTGGCGAGCAACGTCAGACCCCACATTCGCAACAGCTGGAGTACGGAGCCCTCGCCAGCGAAGATCGCCACGATCGGGTAGTAGAAGCCCTCTGTGAACAGCTCGGAGTGGGCGAGGTAGAGCGCAGCGAAACCGATCGAAAAAGCGATGGCTCCCAGCAGCGAACTGCCCGTCTCGGCATAGACCGTCAAGTAGGCCACCACACCGAAGCCGATCTCGACGCCGCCTGCAAACCCGGTCGTCAACATCACGCGGGTGGATCGGTGCAGCCTCTCACTGCCCTCCTTGACGCTGTGGTCGAAGGTGCCCTCTACTTCTTCCTCGACCTCATCGCTGCTGAGGTCACGCGATCTAGCCACAAGGCCGCAATCTACCCTTGACCTGGAGGGTCGGCGCTCCGGACCGCTCGCCTGCAGTCGACACCAGCACTAAGGAGGCAGTATGGGCATGCGATGGATCGGGCACTATCTCATCGCGGCGGTGATCTTTGGCGCGCTGGACTTCGTCTGGCTGACCCAGGTCGCCCAACCGCTGTATGAAGCCGAGCTGGGTGACATGCTCGCGCAGAGTCCCAATGTGATCGCGGCCGGCGTGTTCTACGTCATCTACATCGGTGGCATCACCTACTTCGCTACGACGCCGGCCGTAGCGGCTGGATCAGCCCGGCGAGCCCTCATACCGGGGGCAGTGATGGGGTTCGTTGCGTACTCGACCTGGGTTTTCACCAACCTCGCCGTGCTCAACGGCTTCACGCCCATCGTGACGGTAGACGTCATCTGGGGCACCTTCGTGACCGGCACGACCGCGCTGCTGACCTATCTGGTGGCGAGTCGCATACCTGCCCTACGCCGGGACTGATCGCCACGCAAAGCGCACCGGTGGCGCCATAAGAACAGGCCAGGCGGGCCCGGATACAGCATCACTGCTGGTCTCGATGTGTTCTGCCCGCTGCGAGTGGCGGATTGTTCGGGCCGGGAGTAGTTGACAGACTGATGACCGTGAGAATCGGCATGCTGACCAGCGGTGGGGACTGTCCGGGGCTGAACGCGGTAATCCGCGGGGCCGTCATGAAGGGCGATCGCATCCACGGCCAGACCTTCATCGGCATCCGCGATGGATGGCGCGGACTTGTCGAGGATGACGTGCGTGATCTTCCCAGGCACGACGTCCGCGGGCTATCGCGTCAGGGCGGCACCATCTTGGGGACCTCTCGGGTCAGCCCCTTCCAGAGCGATGGCCCAGATCGGATCGAGGCGGGTGCAGCCCGCGTCAAAGAGGTGATGGCTGCACACGACATGCAGGCCCTTATTGCGATCGGCGGCGAAGGCACCTTGACGGTGGCCAAGATGCTGCACGAGCAGGGCATCAAGATCGTCGGAGTCCCCAAGACCATCGACAACGATCTCTCGGCCACCGACTACACGTTCGGTTTCGACACCTCGGTCTCGATCGCCACTGAGTCGATCGACCGGCTGCGGACCACCGGGGAGAGCCACCACCGCTGCATGGTGGTGGAAGTGATGGGACGGCACGTCGGCTGGATCGCGTTGCATGCTGGGCTCGCTGGGGGCGCGCACGTCATCTTGATCCCAGAGGTCAAGGTCACGATGGATCAAATCAGCACGTGGGTGCAGATGGCGATGGATCGTGGTCGGGCACCGTTGGTGGTGGTGGCGGAGGGGTTCGTCCCCGAGGGAGGCACTGAAGCTGTTGCACTGCGCGGACTGGACGCATTCGGCCGCCCGCGCCTTGGCGGGATCGGTGACCATCTGGCGGTTGAGTTGCAGCAACGCACCGGCGTCGAGACCCGTTCGACGGTGCTTGGCCATCTGCAGCGCGGTGGAGTGCCGACATCCTTTGACCGAGTGCTCGCGACCCGCTTCGGCGCGGCTGCGGTCGACGCCGTGACCCATAGCGAATGGGGCACGATGGTCTCGCTCGACGGGATCGACGTGACAACAGTGCCGTTGCATCGAGCCACCAAGAACTTGAAGACGGTGCCGCCGCACCGTTATGAGGAAGCGGCGGTGTTGTTCGGCTGATCGAGGTGCCTCTGCCGACTAGTGCCCTGCAGCGATCTCACGAACATCGAGGGCGCCTGGGCCGAAATGGCTGACGTGACGGAAAGGTGTGGCACCCTCGTGCTCATGCTTTCTCAGACATCCGAGGGCGCTTTGGCGGTGAACGGCGATGACGTGGACGCGGCCGCTGATCGTCTGGCCGGTCGGGTGGCACGCTCACCCTTGACCTACAGCCAACGGTTGTCCTCGGCCACCGGCGCACAGGTGTGGTTGAAGCGCGAGGATCAGCAGCAGGTCCGCTCCTACAAGTGTCGCGGTGCCACGAACTTCATTGCGCAACTGTCCACCGACCAGCAGCGAATGGGGGTGGTATGCGCCAGCGCCGGTAATCACGCCCAAGGCGTGGCGTTTGCTTGTGCACAGCTAGGGGTCTCGGCGAGGATCTACCTGCCGCGCACTACTCCCCGTCAAAAGCGCGACCGAGTGGCCGCCCTGGGTGGGGCGTTCGTGGACATCGTCGTGGGCGGGGACAACTATGACGCAGCCGCCAGCGCAGCATCTGCCTATGCGCAAGAGTCCGGCCTGACCCTGGTGCCACCCTTCGATCACCCCATGACGATCGCCGGCCAGGGGACGATGATCGCGGAGATCATGGCCGACATGCCACAGCCCCCTGACGTCGTGGTGGTGCCGGTTGGCGGCGGCGGCCTGATCGCTGGGGCTTCGGCATACCTGAAGGATCGCCACCCGGACGTGCGGTTGATCGGCGCCGAGCCGACCGGTGCGGCCAGCATGAGCGCTGCCCTCGCGGCTGATGGCCCCGTCATGTTGCCGGAGGTTGATCCCTTCGTCGACGGAGCGGCCGTGCGGCGAGCAGGTGATGTCACCTACCCCCTGGTGCGAGCCGCGGGGGCGCAGATGGTCACTGTGCCCGAGGGCAGGATTTGTGTGGAGATGCTGGCGCTCTATCAGACCGAGGGTGTCATCGCGGAGCCAGCAGGCGCGTTGGCCTCGGCTGCGTTGGACCAGATCGACCTGTCCCCCGGCGAGCGCGTGGTCGCCATCTTGTCCGGTGGCAACAACGACGTCTTGCGCTATGCCGAGGTGATGGAGCGGGCGCTCATCCACGAGGGGCGCAAGCACTACTTCCTGGTGAACTTCCCGCAGGAACCAGGCGCGCTGCGGAGGTTCCTGGATGAAATCTTGGGGCCCGATGACGACATCGCGCTGTTCGAGTATGTGAAGCGCAGCAACCGTGAGATCGGCCCCGCTCTGGTTGGCATCGAGTTGGGCTCGCCCACTGACCTAGGACCGCTGATGGAACGGATGCGCACGTCCTCCATCACCGTTGAGCAGATCCCACCGGACAGCCCGATGTTCCGCTTCATCCAGTAGGCCCTGCCGAGATGCCACTGCCACGCACAGCGGGCGAGATCGATTTCATCGCCGACTATCTGGACGAGAATCTCACCGCGCTGAGATATGCGGCGTACGGGCTCACCGAAGAGCAGGCACGAGCCACCCCGTGCGTGAGTTCGCTATCGATCGGGGGATTGCTCAAACATGCGACATGGGTCATGAGCCAGTTGCGAGCCCGCCGCGCCCAGGCCGACTATCGGCCATCGGCGGAAGAGATCCAGGCTCATGCCGGGGAGTTTTTCGACAGTTTCACGCTGGCCAGCGATGAACGATTCGACGACATCGCGACGGCTTTTGACCGCACCCAGCAGACCTTCATCGCGGACGTGCGGGCGACCGACCCAGGTGCCGAGGTCATGGCACCACCCGAGCCGTGGGAGGGCCGCGATGAGCCGACCCGAACCGTGGAACGATTCCATCTCCTGCACCTCATCGAGGAGTTCGCGCGGCACGCGGGCCACGCTGACGTCATTCGAGAGCAACTGGACGGGGCGACGGCGATGGCCCTGAAGTTTGGGGCCGAGGGCCGGGCCGGCAACGACTTGATCACACCCTGGACACCGTAAAGCCGACAGGTCAAGAGTCCCTTCCGGGGCGGCTCCCGGGCGGATATCCGGGCTCCCTTGACGGTCTGCCCGATGGCCTGCGACTCTCAACTGGTGAAACCCCCGCATCACCTCTCGCGGATGCTTGCGCCCACTTCGGTGGCTCTCCTCGGTGCGTCAACGATGCCCAACGTGCCTGGCAACGACATGGTGCTCGAGTTGCAGCTCGCTCGGTATCCCGGCCAGGTCTATCCGGTCAACCCGCGCTATGACGAGGTGGAGGGTCTGCCGTGCTATCCAGACCTCGCAGCCCTCCCGCAGGTGCCTGACCTGGCCGTGCTCGGTGTCGCCAACACCGGGATCGAGCAGCAGGTGCGCTCAGCCATTGACCTATGTGTCGGCGGCCTGGTGATCCCGGGCAGTTTGTCGATGCCCGGCGACGACCCGGCATACCCCCTGCGCGAGCGCGTCCGCGACCTGGCGCGGGAAGCGAACCTGCCGATAGTCGGCGGGAACTGCATGGGCTTCTACAACGTGGAGAAGTGGTTCCGCACGCTGCCCTTTCACCGCCCCTATGAACTCACCGAGGGGGGCGTCACCCTGATCGCCCAATCAGGATCGGTGCTCACGGCGCTGCTGTGGAATGACCAGAAGCTCCGCTTCAACCTCGCCATTTCACCGGGTCAAGAGCTCGTGACCAACACGGCCGAGTACATGGACTACGCGTTGGAGCAAGAGAGCACCACGGCGATTGCACTGTTCATCGAGTCGGTGCGCTCGCCCTCGGCGTTTATCGCGGCCCTGCGCAAAGCTGCAGAGCGAGACATCCCGGTGATCGCTCTCAAGGCCGGGCGGACACCGGATGCGGCGAGGCTTGCCCTGAGCCACAGTGGCGCCATCGCAGGTGACGACGCGGCATACCAAACGCTGTTTCAGCGCTATGGCGTGCTGTCGGTGAAGTCGCTGGACGAGCTGGCCTCGACCACCCAACTTTTGGCGCATTCCCGGCGACCCGCGGAGGGCAACCTCGCCGCCATCTTTGACTCCGGCGGCGAACGAGAGCTCATGATCGACATCGCCGGTGACGTCGGGGTTGAGTTTGCCCAGGTCAACGAGGAGACCACGCAGGTCCTGGTGGACAACCTCGACCACGGTCTGGAGCCCATCAACCCGTTGGATGCATGGGGCACCGGCCGTGACTACCAAGTGATCTTCGAGCGGTGCTGGCAGGCACTCATGGACGACCCGGACACGGCGATGGGAGTCTTTGTCGCCGACCTCAGTTCTGGCTTCTATCTGCATGAGTCCTTCGCCCGGATCTGCCGTCGGGTGGCGCGGCGCACCAACAAGCCGGTCGCGGTACTGACCAACCACATCGGCACCGAGTCCCAGGACTTGGCCAAGCGTCTTACCAATGCCGGCATCCCCGTGCTCGACGGCACCGTCGCGGGACTGCTCGCGGTGCGGCACGCCTTGAGTCACCGCGACTTCGTAGCGAGCTCCAAGGTGGCGCCGCCCACCCAGCCGCCCGCTGAGGTGACGGCCCGCTGGCGCGCACGGCTCAGCGAGCCTCGGGCGCTCACTGAAGACGAAGGTCTGGACCTGTTGGCCGACTACGGCGTGCCAGTCATCCCGCACCAGCGGGCAAACACCCTGGATGGGGCACTGGCTGCTGC
>JBATUU010000284.1:0-1741 GCA_049671385.1 Ornithinimicrobium sp.
CGGCTCACGTGCTCGGGCTCATCGACCATCGCGGCCACGGTGCGCGCCTCATACGAGCCCTGCGCCCACAGATCGAGAGCCAACTGATGATCGGTGCCCGCCGATGTGCCTAACTGCAGCAGCCGGCGCATGGGGACGCCATACGAAATCTCAGCGTGGATACCGTATTGGTCCCGCATCGCTACGCATGCTTCGGGGTTGGCTTCAGTCTCGAGCGTGGCCATGATTGTCGCGAAAGCCTGGGAGCCCGTCATTGGCCTCAACAGTAAACGCCCGTCACCGAAAGCGGGGGTTGCTCACGCCGTAACTTCGCAGGGTTCGCACGACGAAGGCTCGATTGCTGATGCGCACGAGGGGGCCCATCGCCAAACCGCTACGTTCCTCCTGCGCGACACGACCGCGGCAATGGATGGGGCGATCGCCGCCACTATGGGCGCACTGGTGAGACTCGGGGACATACCGGCATCGCCGGGTGCGTAAAGTCGCAGGATGCACACACGGACTCTCGGAAACGAAACCACTGGTCGGCATGAGGTTGGGGCTATCGGCTTTGGGCTGATGACCATGAGCCAGGACGGAACGTACCCACGCGAGCAACTGCTCGACACGATGCGAGCCGCTCTGGATGCAGGGGTGACCCTGTGGGACACCGCCGACGCCTACGGCTCGGGCGATGACGGCCTGGACGCGCAGGGTCAGAATGAGACTCTCGTCGCCTCGCTGCTGGACGAGCTCGGAGTGCGTGATCAGGTCTTCTTGGCCACCAAGGGCGGACACGTTCGTACCGACAGCGGCGGTTGGGCCACCGACAGCAGCGCCGAGCATCTGTGGTCCGCTCTCGACGCGAGCCTGGGCCGCCTCGGGGTCGAGCAGATCGCCTTGTGGCAGCACCATCGCCCGGATCCGGAACGGGACTATGACGAGGTCATCGGCACGTTGAAAGAGATCGCGGATTCCGGCAAGGTCGCCATGATCGGTCTGTCCAACGCTGACCCCGATCAGATCCGTGCCGCCCACGCGGTGCTGGGTGATTCGCTGGTGAGCGTGCAAAACCAGTTCAGCCCGAAATTTCGGAGCAGCACGCCCGAGATCGAGGTATGCCGCGAGCTCGGCCTGGCCTTCCTGGCTTGGTCTCCTTTGGGCGGGCTCGCCGACGCCAAAGAACTCGCCACACACCACCCGGCATTCGCCGACGTCGCCGAGGCCCGCGGCGTCAGCCCACAACAGGTAGCACTCGCCTGGGAACTCGCCCAGGCACCATGCGTCATACCGATCCCAGGCGCGAAGCGTCCGCAATCGGTCACCGACTCAGCAGCCGCCGCCGACCTGCACCTGAGCGAAGACGAACTTGCTGCGCTCAATGCATCGTAGATTCTCGCCACTGCCTGCCTAGAGATGTCCGGCGGCCGCGTGACGATCACATTAAACGACGGATGTGACCTGATCGTCTTCCCGCATCTGCCAATGCCACAGTAGTTGCGGGTGATCTCTTGACAACCCGCCGGAGACTGCGCCAGTGTGAGATTGACAACGTTGTCCGAGTGCGGGCTAGGGTCCGATAACTGAGAGGGCGCGGCGATGACTCCCACCACACGGCGCCTAGGATCGCTGGCGCTCTAGTGGCCACAGTCGTTATCGGGCTCGACTTCGGCACCAGTGGGCTCAAGGCCCTGGCCCTTCGCGATGATGGCGAGATCGTCGGCGAAGCCGAGACAGACTGCGACGTGAACAGTCCTCATTC
>JBATUU010000285.1:0-4382 GCA_049671385.1 Ornithinimicrobium sp.
CCGCCGAACAGGCCGACGGCACCTGGCACATCAGCGGGACCAAACGCTTCATCACCTCCGGCGTGGCCCCGTTCTACGAGAACGTCATCCACTTCGTACTCGCGCGACCGGTTGACGCCGGCCCCGGCACCAAAGGCCTGTCGCTGTTCCTCGTCCCGCAGTTCCACGTCGACCTTGAGACCGGTGACCTCGGTGAGGCCAACGGGGTCAGCATCACGAACATCGAACACAAGATGGGGCTGAAGGTGTCCACCACCTGCGAGGTCCGGTTCGGTGAGAACGAGCCGGCGGTGGGCATGCTGCTCGGGGACGTGCACGATGGCATCGCACAGATGTTCCGGATCATCGAGTACGCCCGGATGATGGTCGGCACCAAAGCGATCGCGACGCTGTCGACCGGCTATCTGAACGCTCTCGCCTACGCCAAGGACCGGGTGCAGGGCAGCGACCTCACCCAGATGGCCGACAAGAGCGCGCCTCGGGTTCCGATCACCCAGCATCCCGATGTGCGCCGATCCCTGATGGCGCAGAAGTCGTATGCCGAGGGCCTGCGGGCGTTGATGCTCTACACCGCGACCTTCCAAGACACGGTGCACGCCGCCCAGGCTCAAGCCGGTGAGGAGGCGCTCGCTCCGGGCAGCGAGGCACATTTGGCGCAACGGGTCAACGACTTCCTGTTGCCCTTGGTCAAAGGCTGCGGATCCGAGCGCGCGTGGGTGCTGCTCGGCACCGAATCGCTGCAAACACTCGGCGGCTCCGGATTCCTGGCTGACTATCCGATCGAGCAATACGTCCGTGACGCCAAGATCGACAGTTTGTATGAGGGAACAACGGCCATCCAGGGCCTCGACTTCTTCTTTCGCAAAATTGTCCGCGATCGCGGCGAGGCACTTGGTTATCTCAGTGAACAGGTGATGTCTACCGTCCACGGTGGCGGACCGGACGACTCATTGGCAACGGAGCGGGGCCTGCTCGGTGTGGCTCTCACCGACTTTGGCTCCATGGTCGACTTCATGGTCGGCAAGGCAAGCGCGGCAGACCCGCGATCAGGCGGTGACCCGCACACCGTATATGCCGTGGGCCGGCACACCACGCGGTTGCTGCTCGCGGCCGGTGACCTCCTTGTCGGGTGGCTATTGATCCGACAAGCAGAGGTGGCACAGATGGCGTTGAACCGCGGCGAAGCAGACATCTCGACCAAGGATCGCGACTTCTACGTCGGCAAGATCGCTGCCGCCCGATTCTTTGCTCGCGACGTCCTACCCCGACTCAGCAGCGACGCCGTGATTGTGAAGACAGGCGAAGGCGGCCTGATGGATGTGCCCGAGGCAGCCTTCTGAGCGGCACCGTCGCTCAGGTGCTGTCAACAGGGCCGCACCGCGAGGCTGACGTCGGCGAAGCACCCAGCTACGGCGCGCTTACGTGGCTATTCGTCGTAGGGAGGGCGACGGCGCTCGGGCGCTTGCCGCTGGGTGACCTGGTGTGAGGTGTGGGTGCGCTGGGCACCCATGATCAGACCCAAAATGAGGGTCAGGCCGCCTGCAGCCATCAAGATGATGCCGATCATGTCCAGGTCGACACCCTCAACGGTGGCAGTGACGGCGAAGGTCAGAATAGCTCCGCCGACAATCAAGAGGATTCCAAGGCCGAGGCCCATACTTCATCTCCCATCGTTGAAGTGATGCTGCCTGCCGGCACCACTGTCCACATACCGTAACCGGCGATCCGTTCCCCTGTGCGGATGCGTGTGACATAGCAGAGGCCCGCGTGCTACCCCCGACACGTGCATACACGCAGGCGATCAGAGCCGCCGGTCCTGCAGCACAGGGAATTTCGAGCGCCACTGGGCAACTTTCGTGCAGTCGATCTGCGCCGTCAACACTTCCTCGCCTTCGCCTGCCTCGGCGACAACCTCCCCCCAGGGGTCGATCACGGCGCTGTACCCGCCCATCTGCGTGTCGGCATGTGTCCCAGCGGTATTGCATGCCACGACAAAGCACTGGTTTTCGATCGCCCGAGCTCTCAGGAGCGTCCGCCACGCACTGACCCGCGCCATTGGCCACGCCGACGTCAGCACCATCATCTCGGCGCCCGCCTCCATCTGGCGCCGATACAACTCGGGGAACCGCAGGTCGTAACACGTCGACAAGCCGACCGTCAGTGCGTCGGCCGGCGCTGGCAGATCCACGACTGCGACGTCTTGACCGGCCTCCATCAACTTCGGCTCGCCGGAACCGAATCCGAAGCGGTGGATTTTGCGGTAGGTCGCGCAGATCACACCGTCAGCGCCCACCACTACTGAGGTGTTCCACAGCCCTTTGCCCTCGGGCCCGTCTTCGTCCACCGGCCGCTCAACGATCGACCCGGCATGGACCACCGCCTCGATATCGGCGGCCGCCGACGCCACCGCCTGGGTCGCCTCGCCATCCACCTGCTGTTCGCGCTCATTCCAGGCCCGGTAGTCGAATGCCCCCGCGCTCCACAACTCCGGCAAGACGACAAGATCCTGCCCGCCCTGCTCGCGCACCAACCCAGCAACACGCTCGGTGCGCTCAGCCGGACTCTCCTCATCCCCATACGCCAGTTGGATCAGGGCGATCTTCATGTCAGTCCTTCCGGTTGCCGGGTTGGGTCATCGAAGCCAACCGCGCGTTGTATGCCGCCAGTTCGGCGTCGTCATCTCGCTCGGCTTGGCGGTCGGTGCGCACCGCCTCGCGCTCATCACGTCGCATCCAGTCGAGCGTCACCAGCAGCGCGAGCGCCAAGGTCGGCATCTCGCCGACACCCCAGGCGATGGCACCACCGAGTTGTTGATCTTCGAGCAGGTCCGGCCCCCAACTCAGGTTGATCTCCTTGAAGAACTCCGGCGCCAGCAACCAGGTGCCGGACATCAGCGCCAGACCGAAGAAAGCGTGGGCCGCCAGGGTGGCCAACAGCACCAGCAATCTCAGCGGTGCCGACCACTTGGGCGGGCCGGGGTCGATGCCGATCAACGACCAGACAAAGAGATATCCGGCCATCGTGAAGTGCGCCATCATCAGGACGTGCCCGGTATGCGTGGTGAGCGCGACGTTGAACGCGGCAGTCCAGTAGAAGCCCACCAGCGAGCCGAAGAAGACCACCGCGGCCACCACCGGGTTCGCCGCCACTGCGGCATACCTGGAGTGCACGAGCGAGAGCAGGACCTCGCGCGGGCCGAGGGTTTTGTCACGTCGGGCGGGGAGCGTTCGCAACCCCAGCGTGACCGGCGCCGCCAGCACCAAGAAGATCGGGATGGCCATCATCAATGCCATGTGCATCACCATGTGCATCGAGAACATCACCCGACCGTAGGCACCCGGGGCGCCGTTGGTGACGTAGATCAGCAGGCCCCAGCCAATCAGCCAGGCCACCGTGCGACCTATCGGCCATTGGTCGCCGCGAGACCGCATCCGGTGCACGCCTGCCAGGTAGAGGCCGATGGCAAGCAAGGCCGTCAGCAATGTCAGCCAGTTGACCTGCCATACGGTCAGAAACGCCGCGGCATCCAAGGGCGGCGGCTCGGGGTATCCGGTGAGGAGTTCGGCGGCCGAGGACTCGTCGATCGCCTCCAACTCCGGTGGCGGGGTGCGGGACAGTGCCACCGATAGCCCCATCGCGATGGCCATCACCAGCGTCTCGACGCTCGCCAACCGCGCAAAGGCGCCGGTGCGTTCGAGCCCTCCCTGGATCAGCCGCTGGCGATGGATGTAGCCGAAGACGCCCAGCGCGCCGAGCACCGAGACCTTGCACCAGATCAACAACCAGTACCCGCTGAGCAACTGGCTTGGTGACTCGATGGTGTCGAGGGCGAACAACGGCCCGGAGAACGCGATCGCGAAATAACACCACAGCGCCACGGTGGAGAACCGCTGAACGCTGACCGTCAGGGCAGTACCCAGCACGGGTCGCAGCATCACCAGCGCAATCAGCCCGCCGACCCAGATGCTCACCGCGAACAGGTGTATGCCGAGTGCCGTAACGGCCGTTTCGTGTCCAGAGTTGCTACTGGAGTGGCCGGTGTAAGCGACCGGAATCAGCGCGGCCAGTGCCAGCGCAGTTGCCCAGGCCAACCCTGCCCGAGTGCGCACCCAGGCGGTGAGCGCCACCAGGGCCAACACCATCGCCGCTTCGATGGCCCAGAGCCGGACCAACTCGAAGTCTTGGATGCCGATCAGCAACTCACCCCAATAGCCAGGGGCACCCAACGCAATCGTGGAGACTTCGGCAAAGCCGACCAACAGCGAGGCAATGGCACACGCCGCCCAGACACTGGCCGTGATGGCAGCGCTGATAGCCGCCGTCTCGCGTCGATGCGAAGTGCGCGACTCCGGGGTGAAGAAGCCACCGACGACCAGCAAGCC
>JBATUU010000286.1:0-2021 GCA_049671385.1 Ornithinimicrobium sp.
ATGGTGCCGGTGTGGCAGCGCTCCAGCTGGGCGACCACTGAGTGGTGAACGATCCAGAACCGGGCGATGGCAACGAAGCTGATCAACCAGGCGAAGAAAACGTGCCAGTCCTGCCGCAGCGCTTCGAGGAATGCTGTGCCCTCGCCAGCATTAGGCAACTTCAGCTCGAGGACGAGCAGCGTCAAGGCGATGGCGAAGACCCCATCGGTCAGCGCGTTCAGGCGTTCGACCCGGAAGGTCTGGTGCGGCATAGTCTCCAAGGCGGTCGCAATCGTTGCCGGATCGTGGACATTGCGGTGCGTCGCTGAGGGTACTTCTCCGCAGGCGCCATCACCCATCTAGCCCTCATCGAACGACGGGTCGAGCTAACTCGGACCCGCCTCGTTTACTCTGCCCCACGTATGCCAATTTTCGGTCTCCGGTAGGTCATTTTTTGATCAAGTCCGACATCGGGACGCCGTCCATGTCAGATGCTCTGGCCATGGAATCGTTCCTGCACGACTTGAGAGATGACCTTTTCGACGTCATTGTCCAGCAGTACATCGAGATCGCCGACCGGGGACTCACGCCCACGGACAAACCGAAGGACGTCATCATCGTCGGAGCCGGGGTGGCCGGTCTGGTGGCGGGGACGCTGCTGAAGAACGCCGGGCATCAGGTCACGATCCTTGAGGCCTCGCAGCGTGTCGGCGGTCGCGTCAAGACCTTCCGCGAGGAGTTCACCGGCGACCTGTACGCCGAGGCGGGCGCGATGCGCATGCCCAGCCACCACACGCTGCTCATGCACTACCTCGAAAAGTCCGGCGTTGAGTTGCGCCCGTTCATCAACGTCGATGTCGACCCGGCGACGATGGGCGGGGAGGATGTGGCGACAAAGCGCTACAACGCCTACATCCACGTCAACGGCAAAACACTGCGCCGACACGAATACGAGGCGCAGAAGGCCGGCATCCTCGGCTTCGATCTGCTGCCTCATGAGGCCGACAAGACCGCCGCCGAGTTGCTGTCAACCGCGCTGCTTCCTCTGCGGGATCTCATTCACGCCGACCCCGAGAACTGGATGCGGGTCGTCGACCGCTTCGACGAGTACTCCGTGCGCCGGTTCTTCACCGAGCAGACATTGCTCTCGGAGGCCGCTATCGAGATGGTCGGGCTGCTGGAGAACATGGAGTCGCGGATGATGACTTCGTTTATCCAGGCCTTCATTGAGGCGGCGAACATCAACGCCGGCGTGACCTTCTTTGAGGTCGTCGGCGGCAGCGACCGGTTCACCGAGACCTTCCGCGCGCCGCTGGAGGACAACCTGAGGTTCGGCCGGCGCGTCAAGGACATCCAATGGAATCCAGATGGCGCGGACGGGGTGATGGCCACAACCGAGGACGGCGAGTCCTTCGAGGGGGACGAGCTGATCATCACCATCCCCTTCTCGGCGCTGCGCTTTGTCGACGTCGCGCCGCTGGTCTCCAGGCCCAAGATGAAGGCGATCCGCGAGCTGCACTACGACTCCTCAACCAAGGTACTGCTGGAGTTCTCGCGCCGGTTCTGGGAGGAAGACGACGACATATACGGCGGTGGCACGATTACCGACCTCGCCAACCGGTTCATCTACTACCCCCAGCCCACCGGCGAGGAAGGCGGCGTAGTCCTCGCCAGCTACACCTGGGCCGACGATGCCAACCGGTGGGACTCCCTGACGCCCGAGCAGCGGTTCACCCACGCGCTCGACGGTGTCGCCAAGATCCACGGCGAGCACATCCGCGATTTCTACGTCGGTGGGGCCACCCAGAGCTGGATGGAGGACCAGTACGCGATGGGCGAGGCTGCCATCTTCGCGCCGGGTCAGTTGTCCCTGCTGCAACCAGTGATCCAGACCCCGGAGGGCAATGTGCACTTCGCCGGTGAACACACCTCCATCAAGCACGCATGGATCGAAGGAGCCATCGAATCGGGCATCAGGACCGCGCTGGAAGTCAACGGTCAGGCCCTGGGCCACGACGTCACCTGGCGGGGCGACTCGGTCG
>JBATUU010000287.1:0-2619 GCA_049671385.1 Ornithinimicrobium sp.
CAGCGAGGGTTGCTGAGCAACATAACGTGCAAGTGAGCGACACGGTGACCCTGGAGGACCTTGACGAAGAATCGACGCCAGGCGCGGGCATCGAGCTCAGGTGGGACATAGCGCCAACCGGTGGGAGCCAGAGCGACAGCGATACTCGCCGCGCTGTCGAGGGTGTTGACTGCAGCCTGAAAGTCCAAGATGGGCTTGGCAGGCAAGTCCGGCACGGATGTCGATCCGATGTGTTCGATAGGTGCAACGAGCCACGACCCAACAGTGGCTCCCAGTAGCAGACGCTCTTCCTCGCCGCGCTCTTGCCATGCAGGATCCGCCGGCCGCAACTCAACCTTCTCGGTCGCCCACGCGGGCCACTCGCTCATCGCCACATCGTCCCAGTTGCCGATCGTCAATTGGCACGATGATCGCGCGCGCGTCGCTGGCGCGCGGCTGCCGGTACGAGATGCAGAATAGTCTTTGTTGCTCATATATACTCGATCTCACCTACGTATATGGAGGCTGACGGTGACAAAGCGACTCATCGAACTCGACGACGATCTGCTGGACGATGCGCAGCGCGAGCTGAACACCACCGGGGTGTCGGACACGGTGCGCACAGCGCTGAAGCAGGCCGCCTCCGCAGCCGCGCGAGCGCGCCAGATTGACTGGCTTCGCGATGGCGGACTTGAGTCGCTGGCAGAACCGGAGGCCCGGGCCGCAGTGTGGCGTTGATCGCCCGCTACCTGATAGATACCAGCGCCGCCGCTCGGATGCGGCACTCAGTGGTCGCTGCGCGGTTGGCGCCGCTCATCGAGGCCGGCGTGGTGGCTACGTGTGCTCCTTTGGACGCAGAAGCGCTCTACAGCGCACGCAGCGCGGCCGAGTACGAGCAGATTCGGACTGACCGTCGGAACGCCTACGAGTACGTGTCCACCGAGGACCAACACTGGCAAACTGCCTTCGAGGCTCAACGCGGCCTCGCCCGGACCGGCCGTCACCGCGCAGTTGGGATCGCCGATCTACTCACCGCAGTACTCGCCGGAGAACATCAACTGACTCTCGTGCACTACGACGCCGACTTCGACATTGCTGGACAAGTAATCACGTTCGAGAGCCAATGGGTGGCCCAGCGCGGCAGTTTGCCCTGACCCGCGAGCCAAGAACGCGTCGCTGTTAGACATGTCCGCAAGCGGAACCCGCTACGGGCGGTGGTCGCGTTCAGCGGGGACGAGGTCGGTTCAAACGTTTTGTGCCGTTTGCTCGAGGGCCTGTTTGGCGCCTGCGCCCTACTCCTCGCCCGCTTAATTTACCGATTCTGGCGAGCGTGCTTGGTCGTGATCGGCGGATGAGGCACCGTGTTCGGTGAGCAGGACGGCAATGATCACGCTCAGACGTAGGCCACCTAGGACAGCCCACAGCGCGGCACCAGCAATCATGTGGCTAGCGAACCTGATGATCAACACCTCCACGCAGTCAGGTGCTGCGATCACCGCCAGGACCCAAGGAACCCCTCACCGATCGCTGATTCGTGCTATTTCGGCGGCAGTCGCTGGCGGATTCCGCCATCTATGTACAAGTCCCAGATCTCGACGAATCGTGCGATCGACTCAGTCGCCTCTCGGGCGTCGCCGGTTGCGAGGACGTCTATCAGCAAACCGCGGGAGACCGCGACACCCAGTCGCAGTTCGGCTTGATCGACGGTGATGCCGAGCCGTCTCGAGACGTCGGCGGCAGTGTCGAGCCAGGGGTCAGTGAGTCCAGTGCCGCCCGTGAGGGCCACGCCTTCGAAGAACAGCCGCACGAAGGGGCGCATCTCACTGGATGAAACGCGCGCCCAGAGGGCCAGGATGAGTTCTGCTGGGCTTGACACCTGATCCACAAGTTCGTCGAGCAGGTTTCGCTGGGCGGCCTCGACCGCTTCGACGATCGCCGATACGAGACCGGCACGCGATTTGAAATGGAACAGCAGCATTCGATGACTCGTTCCGACTGCGCCAGCGAGATCCCGCAGACTGCGATCGGCGAGCCCGCCTGCGGCTGCTTCGTTTATGAGGGCGGCAAGCAATTTCGTGCGAGCGTCGGTCACGGTGCCCAGACTAGACGACCGATTGTTCCAATTGGTACATTGTGGCTATGAGACTGGAGGACACCATTCACATTACGACCACAATCGAGCGAGCGTGGGAACTGACCCTCGACATCGAGTCGTGGCCCAAGTGGACACCGACGATGACCAGTCTTGAACGGTTGGACACTGCTGCGCTCGGGCTGGGGTCCCAGGCTTGCATCAAGCAGCCCGCCCAGCGCGAGAGAGTGTGGACCGTGACCGCCTTCGAACCTGGATCTTTGTTCGCATGGAGCGCGTCGATGTTGGGGGCCACGATGACGGCGACCCACACGCTGGCACCCACGTCCGAGGGTGTGGTCCAGACGTTGAGCGTCAAGTTGACTGGTCGCTTCAGCCGGTTAATCGGCGCTGTTATCCGCCGCCCGGTCAGTATTGCCATCGCCAGGGAGAACCGGGGCTTCAAGCGGGCCGTAGAGAGCTCCGAGGAGCGATCGATCCGGTCGAGGACGAGCGGCTGAGGACTGCGATGATTCTGTCTGAGAAGGCCTCGGTTCGATGGGAAGAGT
>JBATUU010000288.1:0-2604 GCA_049671385.1 Ornithinimicrobium sp.
CCAAACACAGTGGCCTCAGTCGTGTCCGAGGCGTTGAAGGCGAAGTCGTTGGTCGTGGCCGCGATGCCGTCTGCGACTCGACGCCGGTAGGTGTCATATTCGGTGAGGTCGGCCTGGAAACGTTGCAGCGGCAACCCTGGTGCTTCGATCAGTCCGCGTCCGGGTGGAAATTGTCGGACGTCGTCCATCCCAGACCGCTCGATGCCGTCGTGCAGCATGGCGACCGCGTCACCGTTGTCTACCCGGAGCGTGATCCGGATGGGCAGGTTGGATCTGTCGTCGGTGTCGATGGCACGGGCGGACATGCGTTGCGCCAACAGAAGGACGGTGACGCCGACCTTTGCACCCTCTTTGATGATCCGCCCGACTGAGCGTTCGACCTGTGGTGCGATACGTTGCCCGGTTTTGCGTCCATTGGCGTCGTCGTCCTTGGCGAGTTGGGCCAGGAGGCCGGGGTATTCCTCCAACACCACCACGACAGCGGGCAATGTGGCGTCGAAGCTGCCGATCTTGTCCTTGCCGGAGGCCACGAGGTCGGTGATGCGCTGATCCATGTGCCCCGTGATCGCGTTCAGGACATTGGCGACTCGTTCACCATCGCTTCCAGTGGGCGCTACCCAGGCACCACCACGACCGCTCTTGAACGGGGTCAAGAGGATCCCGGTGGGGTCAACGCCGCACACCAGCACGTCTGCCCGGTAAGCGATGGCACCGAGGTAGCCGTAACACAGTGCGGACTTCCCGGACCTGGTCGCGCCTTGGATCGCGACGTGCATCGCAGAGCACGGGTCGAGCCTGACGGGCTTGGATGATTCGGTGCGACCGACCAATACACCTTCCGCGTCTTCCGAGACTGGTTCGGTTGTGTAGCGGGTGCCCGTGAGGTGGTCAGCCATCACCAACTCAATCAACGAAGTCGAGGGCGACAACGCTCTTGCCGTGATTGAGGTGGCGTTGCTCGCGGCCGCAATCGAAGCCGCAGCGTTGGTGATGTCCCGTGACGTTTGACCCGTGCGTGCTTGGATCGTCAGTGCGATGACTGAGCCCTCGACTTCGACGTTGCAGAGTCGGGCGTCGGACCAGTGGGTCACTGGTTTGAACCCGCCCCGCCAGAAGTCGTAGGCGCGACCGCTCTGTGAGGCGGACAGGCTGCAGTTGCGCGATAGGGCCGACCAGTTCTTCCGTGCCCACCGTCGCCAGTTGTGACGGCGGGAGGGACCAGCGACCCATCGTTCAAAAGAGACCGGGAACCACCTCGCCCACACCACAGCCACCCCAGCCGGGACTAGCCACAGCCCAATGATGATCAACGGGCCAAGCACATCATTCGGGCGGATGATCGATGCCAGCAGTGACATGAGCACGATGGCGAACACCCACTCCTTGTGGCGCCAAGACCACGACAACATCCCCACCCCGACACATGCACCAACCCACAAGGCATGGAAGGCCGTGCCCACCTAGGCCACCGCCTTCGATGCCGAACCTGCACCGGCCTTCGACGGCGCACGCATGTCCTCAGCCCGCAGCGACCACGCGATCCGAGAGAAGTTATTACCCGTGGTCTCCACGTACGGCAGGGCAGACAGCCCGTCGAACTCACCCGGGCGAAACGGCATGTCGCCCGTGCTCTCCGGTGGGATGGGTTGCACCTTCGCGGCGAACTTTACGACCACCGTGCGTCCCTTCTTCCCCGCCTCCGGGTCAGCGTCCAACACCTCGACCTGCCACAACGGCAACCCCGTGTCCTTTTCTCGAGCCTGAACCTTGTTCTCCCGCGTGGAGGCGTCGAAGTCCAACACCTGCGACACCTCCGACACCAAAAAAGCTCCGTGCCCGAACACGTCGTGGTGCCCCACCTGCAACCGCTTCGCAATAGCCATGATCTGACCTCCCGTAGAAGGGACCGTGTTGTCCCGCTACTACGACACCGCGAAGGGGTGGGACGTCGTCACCACCTTGTGGGACGTTTAGAGACGTCTTACACTGATCGAAACGTCCTAAAACGCACCACGGGAGTCGACAGATGACCAACGAGAGACTCCGCTCAGCCATCCTGATCGATGCCGGGCTGACCTTCCAGCAGTTTGGCGAGCAGCTAGGCGTAGACCCCAAGACTGTCGAACGCTGGGTGACAAAGGACCGGATACCTCACCGCACGCACCGCATCAATGCCTCCGCACACCTGGGTAAGACAGACATCTATCTGTGGCCATCCACAGGCGACAATGCGCAAGCCCAGTCGGCTACCCGTTCGGAGTTCATCGACCTCCACCCGAGCCGAGGGGCAGTACCTACAGGAACGTGGACAGACCTCATCGATAGCGCCCAGGAGTCCCTAGACATCCTCGCTTTCGCAGGCAGTTTCTTACACGACAGCATCCCCGAATTTACGGAGAGGCTTGCGGCTCGGGCCAAGGGAGGCGTGCGGGTACGACTTCTGTTCGGCGATCCCGATAGCGAAGCGGTTGCTCGCAGAGGGCGGGAAGAAGGTATCGGTGAGTCCATGAGGGAACGCTGCAACCTCACCTGGCGATACATCGCGCCACTCACCCGGAACAACCGCGACATCGAAGCGCGCAAGCACGGCAGCACGCTCTACGC
>JBATUU010000289.1:0-1703 GCA_049671385.1 Ornithinimicrobium sp.
TTCTCACCTCTCATCGCACCGACGTCATCTGCGACCGGGTGCGTGCGATCAACCGGCTCCGCGCCACCATGGTGGAGTACTTCCCCGCATTGGAACGTGCCCTTGACTACTCCAAGAACAAAGCCGCTCTCGTGATGCTGGGTCACTTCACCACACCACAGGGCCTGCGCCGGGTCGGGCTGACCCGGTTGACCGCCTAGCTAAAGGCCCGCGGGTGCCGCAACAGCGCGAAAGTCGCGGCGGCCGCGATTGGCGCGGCCCAAGCACAGCACACCACCTTGCCCACGCAAGCGATGGGCTCAACGTTGGTCAGCGAACTGGCAGCCCGCATCCAGGACATCGACGCCGACCTCGCGCGCATCGACGCCCAACTCAGCGAACGATTCGACCAACACGTGGACGCACAGATTCTGCTAAGCATGCCCGGTTTTGGCCCGGTCCTCGCCGCGACGTTCCTGGCCCAAATCGGCGGCAACCTGGACGACTTCGACACCGTCGACCGCCTCGCCTGCGTCGCAGGCTTAGCGCCGGTGCCACGCGATTCCGGGCGAGTCAGCGGCAACCTGCACCGGCCACGGCGTTTCAACCGGCGACTCTTGCGAACGTGCTAACTCGCCGCGCTATCCAGCCTGAAGAACAGCCCCGCCTCCAGGACCTTCTACGACCGCAAACGCTCCGAAGGCAAATCCCACAAGCAGGCCCTCATCGCGCTAGCGCGCCGCCGGATCAACGTCATCTGGGTCATGCTCCGCGACCACGTCCCCTATCAAGAACCCGCGCCAACCAAAGTGCCTATCGCCGCTTGACAACAGCATTGAGATTCCCAATTCCCAGCTTGGGAGCGGTCTTCGGGATCGAAAGGGCGGTCATGAATGGTGAACAAGGGCTGCTGAAATTGGGGGCGGCGACGATCTGGTTTCTGCTGCGCACGGCGATGATCACGCCCAGTTCGCAGCGGTGATACCCGGTGCGGAGCAAGCGTGGAACCGCGGGTGAGCATCGATCCTGGCTGGTAGATCGCCTGGTAGATGCTCTCGTGACACAACCGCATCCCTTTGTCACCGGGGAAGGCCCGACTCAGATGGCGACTGATCTGCTGCGGGCTCCATCGCTTACCGAGAAGGGTATCAACCTCCTGTCGCAGTCCAGCGTCTATCTCTATACGTCTGCGGTGCGTGCGGCCCGGCGAGCGACAGCGCGCCGGTGCGCCTCGAAGGGGACGTACTCACAACGCCGTCCTACGGTGGCATTACGACGCAGCTCTCGAGAGATCGTCGACGGCGACCGGTCCAGCCTCTGAGCGATCTGCCGAACCGATATCCCGCTCTGGTGCATGTCCGCGATCTCGATCCGCTCATCTTGAGACAGGAAACGGGCACTGACCTGACGCACCTCGAGCCGGTCCAATGGCGGGACGTACCCAACAACTTTGCCTTTTCGATACGCCAGGTGCCCGCGCGCCCAGTTGTGGCCCGCCGTCGGCGAGGCGCCCACTTCACGGGCCGCGCGCCGCACTCCCCAGCCCAAGGCACGGACCTCCATAAACCGGGCACGTTTGGCCGACTGCGGGCGGCGGCCAGGACCCTTCTTCACACGACGGGTCGTAGTCATCACAACCTCCATGATCAAGGAAGTGTTGCGACCACAACTAGAAACCACCTTGCCGCTAGGGGGTCAGTTTTCACGTGCCGTCGACACAGGGC
>JBATUU010000290.1:0-4085 GCA_049671385.1 Ornithinimicrobium sp.
GCTGGCGGCGCCGAAGCGATACTCGGCCCACCCGGCCGCATTGGCATCGTTTTCCAGGGTGACCGGCAACCCCAGGCGATCGCTCAGCCGCTGCGAAACCGGCTCCTCACGCCAGGCGACGTGTGGGGAGAACCTGACCACGCGCCCCGGTGCGTCGACAAAGCCCGCAGCACCAATCCCCACCGGAATCGGCCCCGGGCATGCGGCGCGGCCACATAGCACGCTGATCACCTTTACGAGGACATCCTCCACCTCGCGTGCTGAGGCATCGCGAGCTGGCGTCGGCACCGCGAGACGGTGAATCACCTGGCCATCGCGACTGACCAGGCCTGCAGCGATCTTGGTGCCGCCGACATCAACCCCGATACCGGGCTGCTCGTGGCGTTCGCTCAGGTCGAGACCAAACGCGCGGCGGCCAAATCGGCCGCTCCGATCATCCCCGCGTCGTTGCCCAACTGGGCGATCACGATGGGGGGGACCAATCGATGATCGCGGGCGGTGAGGTGATGAGCGAAAGCTGCTTGGGCAGGTTCTAGCACCAGGTCGCCGGCAGCGCTGACGCCACCACCGAGCACGATGACACCCGTGTCGAGCACGGCCATCAGGCTGGCCATGCCTTCACCAGCCCATCGACCCACATCCTCGATGAGTTCTATGGCGGCGGACCCACCTGCAAGGGCGGAATCGGTCACCATGTCGCCGGTCAACTCAGAGGCTTCGCCACCGCAACGCTGCCTCAGATCATCGGCAACATCCGAGCCGCCACGGACCAGTTCCCTGGCTTCGCGCACCAGCGCCGAGCCGCTGGCGTACTGCTCCCAGCACCCGCGGTTGCCGCACCCGCAGCGGTGTCCGTCAGGCACGACCCGCAGGTGACCTATCTCCGCGGCCATACCTTGCGCGCCGCGCAGAAGTTGATCGCGATCGATGATGCCACCGCCCACACCCGTCCCCAGGGTCACCATGACCATGTGGTCGGCCTCCTGGGCAGCACCGAAGCGGTACTCCCCCCAGGCGGCAGCGTTGGCGTCGTTCTCCAACACGACAGGTATATCGATCTTTTCCCGGATTCGGGCCGCCAGCGGCTCGTCGCGCCACGCCAAGTTCGGGGCGAA
Source organism: Ornithinimicrobium sp. (assembly GCA_049671385.1). Classification (GTDB taxonomy): domain Bacteria; phylum Actinomycetota; class Actinomycetes; order Actinomycetales; family Dermatophilaceae; genus Ornithinicoccus. The sequence continues at coordinate 1,116 of JBATUU010000290.1, forward strand.
CACGACGTTCTCTCCGGCGGCGTCAACAAAACCTGCACACGCCACACCAATGCCCTCAGTCTCAGGGGCACTTTCCCGCAATTCCTCGACGACGTCCACGATGGCATTGACGATTGCATCGACGTCTTGGGCCGGTGTCTCCTTCCGGGCACGGGCCAAGACCTGTCCCGCTTCATCGACGGCGCTAGCCGCGATCTTGGTCCCGCCGACGTCCACGCCGATGTTCACTGCCATGCTTGCGCTCCCTGAAGTCGTCGGTTTCTGCCAGCTGTGATGCCCGTGCACTCACCCTAGCCACAACGCAGAGTTGGCTGGATCAGCCAGATGATCTCCAGTTGCCGCGTTAGCATGACGCCAGAATGCGCGACACCCGCGCGAGCTGAGCCCCCAGGAGGCCGATCGTGAAGGACATTGCAGTCCCCCCGCTGATTCCCCCAACCACCGAGGGCAATCTGTCCGATGTCGCGGAGCGATGGGCGCTGAGCGAGCCGACCAAGATTCTGATCCGTATCAGCGAGGGTGAGCAGTGGCGTGACGTCACCGCCGAGCAGTTCTGGCAGCAAGTGAAGGCCCTGGCAAAGGGGTTCATCGCCGCCGGAATTGAACACGGCGCGAGAGTCGCAATCATGAGCCGTACGCGGTATGAGTGGACCTTGGCCGACTGTGCCCTGTGGACTGCAGGCGCCGTTCCAGTACCGGTCTACGAAACGTCCTCGGCTGAGCAGATCGAGTGGATCTGCTCAGATTCCCATGCCGTAGCGATCTTGGTCGAAACAGCCGAGCACGCGAGCTCGGTCGCCTCTATCCGAGACTCGGTGAAGCACCTCAACGACGTGTGGCAGATCGAGGCAGGTGCCGTCGATGAGCTGATTGCGGCCGGCAGCGAGATCAGCGATGAAGACGTTGCAGCGCGACGCGAGGGCACCAAACGTGCCGATCTAGCCACGATCATCTACACCTCAGGCACGACTGGGCGCCCCAAGGGCTGCGAGCTCAGCCATGACAATTTCATGGCCCTGAGCGAGAACACCGTGGAGCGACTCAAAGATGTCGTCTCTGAACCTGGCTCCAGCACCTTGATCTTCTTGCCGTTGGCGCACGTCTTTGCTCGTTTCATCGAGATATTGGCGCTTGCCTCCGGATCGACCATGGGGCACACGGCGGATCCCAAGACGGTGCTGGCCGACCTGGCGACCTTTCAGCCCACATACTTGCTGTCGGTGCCTCGAGTCTTCGAGAAGATCTACAACTCATCTGAGCAAAAAGCCGAGGCCGGCGGCAAAGGAAAGATCTTCGCCTGGGCTGCCTCGGTGGCCAACCGGTGGAGCATCGCTCAGGACTCGGGCGGCGCTGGCCCTGTGCTGAGCCTGCAACACAAGATTGCTGACCGCTTGGTCTACTCCAAGTTGCGGCAGGCTCTGGGCGGGCGATGCAAGTATGCGGTCTCCGGAGGCGCAGCCCTCGGGGGCCGGTTGGGGCATTTCTATCGCGGCATCGGTCTCGTGGTGTTGGAGGGCTATGGCCTGACCGAGACGACCGCTCCCACCACGGTGAATACGCCAGATCTGATCAAGATCGGCTCGGTGGGTCGACCGCTGCCCGGCACAGCAATCAAGATTGCTGACGATGGCGAGATCTTGACCAAGGGCAACAACGTCTTCGGTGGCTATCACAACAACCCCGAGGCGTACGACGAAGTCATGCGCGACGGGTGGTTCCACACTGGCGACTTGGGCGAGTTGGACGACGACGGATTCTTGAAGGTGACGGGACGCAAGAAGGAGATCCTGGTCACAGCGGCTGGCAAGAATGTGTCCCCTGCGGGCCTAGAGGATCGACTACGGGGAAATCCGCTGATTTCCCAGTGCATCGTCGTGGGCGACGCTCGGCCCTTCATCGCAGCTCTGATCACGCTCGACGAAGAGATGCTGCCCATCTGGGCGCAGAACAACGACCTCGAGGGCCTGAGTGTGGAGCAAGCACGCACCCATGATGCGGTGCTTGCTGAGGTGCAGAGCGCGGTGGATAGCGCCAACAACTCCGTGAGCCGGGCTGAGTCGATCCGCAAGTTCCACATTTTGGCAGGGGACTTCACCGAGGAGAACGGCTATCTCACGCCGTCGATCAAACTGCGCCGCGGACGTGTGCTCTCGGATATGGCCGATGAAGTTGAAGCGCTCTATGTAGACAACCGGTAGTCAGCCCGCCCGGTGCGGGTCGATGCTGGCTGGGGCACTGGCTTAGCTCATTGTTCGCCGAGCCAGCGTGACCAATCCTGCTGAAGTTGGCCTGAACCTCGGTCGAAGTGATCGCGCATCGACACCTCGAGCGGGGAGCCGCCGACGAGTTCGGAATGCATCGTGAGCAATGCCTTCTCGTCGTAGGTGCGGGCCAAAAAGACGCACGCGAGCCAGGCTGGAGCGTAGTTCTGCCATGAGTCGGCGCGGCGGGACGGTCGAGGCCATCTTGAGGGCGGGTCGGCAATGAGCGGTTTCCAGGCCGAGCCGGCGATGTCTTCTAGTGAGGACTTACTGGCGCGGTGGGCGGTGTATTCGGCCAACCCTTCAGTGATCCACCATGGGACGCGCGTGCTGGGTCCCATCGCGAGGTGGGTGACCTCGTGCGTGATCACCGCAGACCGTCCCTGCGGCGACAACGCATTCCAGGTAGCGGGATGCACAACGATGCGACCGGTGGACTCTTGCCACACCGTGCTTGCCGCATACACCTGGTCGCTGATCGGGCGGCCGGTGGCCAATGCCCAAGCTGCTGCGTTTGCGGGCAGGTCGAGCCGGATGGGCTGCGGGACACTGCCTTGCCCCCACAGGTCCTCGACGGCGCCGATGCCGCGCTGTGCAAGTGTCCGGTATGCCGCTGCCCGCTCAGCACTTACGGACCCGGTGACCTGCACGGAGTTCTCTCCTGCGCACCCACTGACTCCGCCGAGAGGTAGCGGACCAAGAACTGCAA
>JBATUU010000291.1:0-4691 GCA_049671385.1 Ornithinimicrobium sp.
CTTCATGATGAAGATGCCTGCAGCGTCAACCAACAGGGGCACGAACAGGGCGGGGTAGGTGTTATAGATCCCGAGGTAGTTCAGCATCAGAAACTTCGGGATCAGCAGCACGATCGCCGGCACCGCGAGCACTGCAAGCAGTCCTGTGAAGAGCGCCTCCCGACCGAGGAAGGACAACCGTGCCAGCGCATAGCCGGCCATCGAGCAAAAGAAGACCCGGCCGACGGTCACGAAAAGCGTGACCACTACGCTGTTGGCGAACCATATAGGGAAGTCCGTATCAGCCAGTGTGCGGTAGGCGTCGAGCGTGAACGGGTTCGGCCATAGGCTCAGTCCGTCGTTCACCGCCTGCGCGTCCGTCTTGAACGACGTGGACAGTTGGATAATGAACGGAAAGATGTAGAGCAACGCAAAGAAGGTCAGCACGGCGTAGAAGAGGATCTTCTTTGCGTTACCAGCATTGTCACCGACGGCTTGGACCGCAGGAGTTGAGGTGGCCTTCGCAGACTCTGTGCCAATACTCATGAGGCTTGTACCTTTCGCTGATCCTGTTCGGAGACCTCGTGGCGAGCACGCCGCCGCTTAGAGCGCTCGATCTTCTTGACCTCGGCCGCATCCTTGTCGCGCATCAGCCAACGTTGTGCTGAGGTCAACAGAAAGATGAGCAAGAACAAGATGAAGGCGATCGCGGCACCCTGACCCCACTCAAAATTCGTGAAGGCTGCCTCGTAGGAGAGGTAGGCCGGGGTCAGCGTTGTCTTTGACGGACCGCCCTGAGTCATCACATACATCTGGTCGAAGACCTGCCAGGTGCCGATGAAACCCAGGGTGACCACCAAGAGGATGGTGGGACGCAAGTGTGGCACCGTGACATTTCGGAACCGCTCCCACTTATTGGCGCCATCAACCATCGCCGCCTCATCAACTTCCACCGGCAAATCCTGCAACGCCGCAAGGAACATCAACATGAACGTTCCGGCGGTGGTCCAGATGACCTGCATCATGATCGCGCTCAAGGCCACAGATGGACCTGCGCCCCATTCCCATAAAGACAGGCTCATGACTTCGGTATCGTCGAGCCACCCCGGCGGGGCGTCGATGCTCCAAAGCCCCACGCCGTCGCCTGCAAGATGAATCAAACCGCGTGGGTCGCCAAACCAGTTGGGCCCATTGACACCGAACACTCCCAGGGCGGCGTTGACTGCGCCGCTCCCGGTGAAGAGGAACAGGAAGATCAAGGAGATGGCCACGGAGGAGACCACTGACGGGAAATAGAACGCGGTGCGAAAAAACGTCCTGCCTCTGAGGAACTTCCCGTTAACTAGAACAGCGAGGCCGAGCGCGATGGCTGTCTGGATGGGCACGACACCGATGACGTAATAGAAGGTGTTCCGGAACGAGGTCATCAGGTCTTGACGTGCCAGGCCGGGCTCGGCCAGTAGCGCCTCATAGTTCTCTGTCCCGACAAAGCTAGTGCCACTGGAGAACGGGCTTCCGCGCCCCGACCAGTCACTGACCGAGACCCACAGCGCCATGAAGATGGGCAAAATCAAGAAAAGCCCAAGAATCACCAAGGCGGGCGTTACGAACATCCACCCTGCGCCCTGTTGGCGCCGCAGGCCGCCTGCGCTCACTCGCCCAACACCGCTTCAGCGTTGGTGTTGAAATCCTCCATGACGGACTCGACGTTCGCCCCACTCAGGCCCTCTAGTTGGGAGTTCAGGTCAGCCACTACCTGACCCATTCCAGGGGCGTTGATCGGGCCGCGGCCATACTCCCCGCCGTTGATGAAGGCTTCGTTCTCGGGGAACGCCGACTTGTAGTCCTCAGCGGCGGACTGACGACTGGGCATGACACCGAAGTCTTCGGCGAAGACCATCTGCTGTTCTGGCGTCGTCAAGAAATTGATCAACTCAACTGCCTGAGTCTGAGCGCCGGATGCCTGAGCAACACCCCAGCATTGGGTGAACAGCAATGTGCCCGGACCCTCTGGGCCCTCCGGCAACTCGGCCACGGTGTAATCGAGGTCTGGGAAGTCGGCGTTCATGGCGCCTCGGATCCAGTTTCCTTCAATAGTCATCGCAGCCTTTTCTGTGCCGAACGCTTCGCCACCCCAACCGGAGTCGATCTCGCTGGCGAAGGCGAACGATCCGGCCGCGAGATTCTCTTTTGAGTACTCCAGCCCCGCTATCACCGGGTCACTCGTGCCCTGCGCCTCGCTTGCATCCTCGTTCAGCCACCAACCTCCGTTGCCCACGACGAAGGCGCCGATGCGGTCGATACCGCTGGAGAGTCCAAGTCCGACTTGGTCATCGGTGGTCAGAGTTTCGGCAACAGTGGCGAGTTCGTCGTACGTCGTGGGGACGTCCGCTTCGGTTAAACCCGCAGCTTCCCAGGAGGCGTTGTTGATCTGCAGTGCCAAGGTGGAGAAGTCCTTCGGCGCACACCATTGCTTGTCGTCATAGGTGAACGCGTCACGGAGCGCTTCGTAGAAGTCGTTGTTTTCCTCCGCCTCGTAGGCGTACAGATTGCCGGTCTCTGCCTGCTCGGCGAAGACAGCGCCGTCGAGGTAGAAGATGTCTGGTGGATTACCGCCTGCAAAGCCTTGGGCGAGTTCCTGGCCGATGTCCGCCGCCACTCTGACCTCGACCTCATTGCCTGATTCCTCGGCCCAGGCGGCCGCTGCCTCCTCCACTGACGTGGTCTCAGCCTCACCCGAGGACGCGATCAGCATCACGAGCGAGGCCGTGCCTTCGGCCGAGGCGGGAGCATCGCCACCATCGGCAGCACCGTCCTCTTCAAAACCGCCTCCGCAGGCGCTGAGCGTTAGGGCACCACTCAAGCCGATGGCGAGCAGTGCGGGGATGCGTCGCTGATGCAGGGAGTTCATAACGTGCCTTTCATGGTGGTGTCGGTGCTTTGGCCGACGGTGAGCGTGGGCAGGAACAACGTGCCCATGTCCGGTGCAGGTGCCCCGGCGAGTTGGTCATGGACAAGCCCGAGGAGGTGGTGGGCAATGTCCTGGAGTGGCTGAGCGAGACTGGTGATGCCGTGACGTCTCGCGGTGGTCGATGCATCGAATCCGGTGATCCCGATGTCGCGCCCGGGCAGCCAGCCGCGTCGGCCAAGCGCATGGAGAACACCAAGCGCCAGCACGTCGGAGGCGCAGATCACTGCGTCACCTGGCTCAAGTTTGCTCAAGAGCAGGTCCGCAGCAGCGGCGGCACCCGGCAGATCCTGAAGGGCGAAGGCCGAAGGACCGCGACGGAGCCCGTGCTGATCGGTGCCGACAAGCCACCCCCGGTGACGATCGTCCCCGACTTCGGATGACGCCAACGGCCAACCTAGATAGGCGATCCGTCCATAACCACTGTCGGCAAGGTGAGCCACGGCCATCTTGATCCCCGCCGCCCCATCGACATCGCCCCACGACGTCAGGGAGGGGTCATCGTGAATGCGACCGAAGGCGGCATACGGGATGCCTTCGCTAGCCAGCCATTGCGGCCGAGGGTCGCCGTGGTGGGTGTCAGTCAACACAAACGCATCGACAAGCCGCCGGCGCACCATGTCTTGGTAGCCGGCAAGCAGCGGGAAACTCTCGCGAGAGGCAAAAGGCACGAGATGGGCCGAGTGGGCAGGGGCGGCAATGGTTAGCGCCACCAGAAAGGGGTATGCAACATCGCTAGGACTCCCGGTCACCCCGTCTAGCTCGGTGCCGACCGCGCCGGCGCGTTGGTGGCGAAGTGTTTGAGCAGCGCTAGAGGCTCGGTAGTTCAGCCGCGCGATCTCTTGAAGCACTCGTTCCAGCGTCTCTGGCCGGACCCGCTCTGGATTGTTGACCGCGTTGCTCACCGTTTGCCGGCTCACGCCTGCAGCGCGTGCGACATCCACAATCGTCGACCGCGGAGCCTTGTCCGTTTGTGTCATTCGGGTCACCCTTGACTCGTGGACGGTTGTGCGGCAAAAATGTATTTGAACGTTCATTTGAACGTTCAAAAAAGTCTTCTCTGTATGCTGCCTCAGCCCAGATAGCGCTGTCAAGACCCTTAATGGAATGGGAATCAGATGACTGAACAGCCCTGGCTCCACCGTCTACACATTGCTGTCGACGGCCCAGCGACGGCCTTGAGCAGTGCAGCGGGCGACATGGCCGGTGCTGCGACCGGCTGGTTCGTCGATGACCGAAGAGTTCTGCGGGGCCTCGAGCTCACTCTCGACGGCGAACGTCCAGAGCCGGTCGCAGTCGCAAGTCGGGGTGCCATCACGAGAGTTTGGTCGGCGGCGCGCCACCTCGGCACACTGGGGGCTGACCCCACGGTCGAGGTCCACCGGACGCTGGAGTTGAACGGCCAGGATGCGAAGCTCACCGTGGTCATCACCTCGCGTGCTACCAGTGACGTCACCACTCATGTACAGATTGCACTCATCAGTGATTCGGCGGCGCTGAGCTCGATCAAAGCAGGGGACCTTCCCGTCAACCCCGGCCCTGACATGGTGCTGGGAGCGTGCGCGACATGGAGTGATGGACGTCATCAGGTGCGAGCGGTAGCGCACCCACCAGCATCGATCAGGCAACCGTCTGGGCTGGACGGATCTACCTTCGGCTGGGACCTACGTGTGCGCCCCGGCTGCAGTGTTAGCGTCGAACTACTACTGCAGTCGACGCGATTGCAGCAAACGTACTTCGACTC
>JBATUU010000292.1:0-8964 GCA_049671385.1 Ornithinimicrobium sp.
GTCCTGATCACCGCCGGAGGTGCTGCGTGCTGTGCCACCGGCCACGGTTGCCATCCCCATCCATGTGCTTTTGGTTGCCCGCCAGAGCCACGGGCCCTCAGGGTGCGCTGCCTTGGCCTGCGTTCGCTTGCGGGCTGGCGGGGCAGGGCGGGCGGGCTTACGGGTCGAGCCACTGCTGGACCTACCGCTCGTGGAGCGGGAGGACGTCGATTTCGTCGCAGTAGCCACCTTGGCACCGTACGCGACATTCACTTGTGCATCATGCGTTACACGCCCAGCCGCACCTGGTGGCAGGCTCCCAGGCAGCATCGTCTGATCGCCAAGCACGTGCGTGCAACGGTTCAGCTTGCTTTTGCCCCAGGGCAAGTATGCGTGTTGCTGCACCCCTGTACCCCTGCCCACCGAAGGGGCAGCCTCGGCCGGCCTGTGGCACTGGCGATCTGGATCCGCTGGTTGCTCAGCGGATCTCGCTCAGATCGAGAGCCGGGCCCAGACGGCGTCGTGATCCGAGCCTGGGATGCGGACTTGCCCGGCATCGACAACCCCAGCTCCCCGCACGAGCACGTGATCGATCTGAACGAACGCGGGGATGAGGCTCTCCCGAGGCCAGGTGCGCACCCAGCCAGGCGCCGTACGACGCTGAGCGTCAGTCAAGTCCTCAGTCAACGCGCGGAAGGCAGGGTGTCCCGACGAGGCGTTGAAATCTCCAGCGAGGACGACGGTGGCCGATGGCGGCTGCGACTGCTCCCACGCGTGCAGCGCCGCCAGGTCACTGGACCACTGCGGCAGAGTCGGCGGCACCGGGTGGGCACCGAACAACAACCACGGCTGCACCGCGTCGGATTCGCGCTGCACTTCGACGACGACCTGACCGAAGATCAGGTCGGGAGCATCAGCGACCTCCTCGTGGGGCGCAGCCGTGAAGACCATCGTTCCTCCGGCATCGGGACGAGGAGCGCCAGAACGGTGCGGCAGTGCCTGAGGTATGCCGCTTTCCTCGATCTCTTCCAAGGCTGTGGGCGTGATCTCCAAGAGCACCAGCGCATCCACGTCGAGCTCGCGCACCCGCGCGTCCAGCGTCGCGACGTCGCCGGCACCGTAGAGCAGATTGGCCGTGAGCACGACGGTGTCGTTCTCACTGGGCGGCTCGAGATCAGGTTGAAACCACCACGGCCAGGCCAGAACGACCATGGGCACCGCCAGGCCTATCGTGGCAACGGCAAGAATCCACCGACGGGCGAACACGGCAAGAGCCAAGAGCACAAGCATGCTGGCACCGACCAACGGCAGGCCGCACTGCAGGGCAATCACCAACACCCCACCATCGACCCAACGCAATGCAAACATCGCGGCCGCCGCGAGCAGCCACACGGCGCCCCCCACAGCTATTACCCGTCTCACATCGGAAAACGTAATGCGCGATGCTGATGGTTAGGTGATGGTCACACGAACCGTGGCTCACGGAGAAGGGGACACCGCAGACCACGGTGCGCGGCTGTTCCACGTTGGTAGTTCTCTGGCGAGGTCGCGGCTCCCCAGCACCTGCAGCCGGCCACGTCGCAATGCCTGACTCCAGTCGAGATCGCCGCAGTGCCACTGCGCCAGCGCCACCGCCTCACCGCGAACCACCAGATCTTCTTCGTGCCCGGGGTGGGTGAGGCATACCTCGGAGCGTGGCCCGTCGAAGATCACCCAATAACGGCGGTTGCCGGGTGGCTGATCAATAAGGTCGAAGAGCACGACCACGCGGTGGTCCGGCAAATTGCCCAAGACCAGATGCCGTGAGATCCAGGCGTGCAACAGGAAGCCGGGGTCGCTGTCCTCATCCGTTAGGTCGAACCACTCCTGCGCCCAGTCACCCATCGCCATCAGCACGGGAGCCAGGGCGCGCCCTGCGGCTGTGGGCCGGTAGAGGTGACCGCGGCCGGTGGGATGGGGAAGGATCTCCAGGACGCCAGCGCGTTGCAACTCGCGCAACCGGGTCGTGAGTAGCGATCTGGACATCCCCGGAGCTCCGTCACAGAGCTCGGTGAAGGTCTGGGCACCATTGAGCAGATTTCGGATGACGATGGGAGTCCAGCGCTCGGCCAGCACCTGCGATGCCCTGGCGATCGGACAGTACTGCCGGTAGGAGCGCATACGGGCAGTTTCCTCCGCGGCCGTCGCGCTGACCAGTACAAAATGTGTCCTTGAAGCGCGGTACGCGCAGCGGGATGCTCGCTACATGCCCCAGACAGCCACCAGCGGCGCCCATCCGCCCGAGTTGGGCCGCGTTTACCAGGGAGCACGTGAGCGGACCAGCGTCACTGCCCGCGTGATCTCAGTTCGAGGTCGTAGCGTCCACCTGCTGGAGTCCGGGTCCGGACCCCCCGTCCTGTTCCTGCATGGGACTCTGAGCCCGTCACCGTTCTGGGTATCCGTGATGCAGGCATTGCCCGACGTGCACTCGTTCGCCGTTGACAGGCCCGGTCAGGGGCTCAGTGACCCAGGCGGATTCGCCACAACTGCCACCCAGGAAGGGGCATCTTCCTGGGTGGCAGAGGTGATGGACGAGCTCGATCTCCCGTCGGCGACGATCGTGGGGCACTCGATGGGTGGACTGTGGGCTCTGCGCTTTGGTCTTGCTCACCCGGAACGGGTGGACAGACTCTGCGTGATCGGCGCTCCGGCTCTGCCGGGAACTCGCGCACCGTGGCCCTTTCGAGTCATGGCCACTCCATTTCTGGGGTGGCTTGCAGCACGACTGCCGTCGTCGGAGAAGTCTGTGCGCAGCTTCGCGGGCGCGATCGGCGAAGCAGCCGGTATCGACAACCATCCCGAACTGATACGGCTCATGGTGGCCGTCGGACGTGACCGCTTGGCGCAATCGGTCGGTCGGGCCGAGGTATGCAGCATCGTCTCCCCGCGAGCGCTGCTGGGGCGGTCGCATTTTCGCCAGGAAGCAATGATCAGCGGTCAAGAACTCAGCAGCATTGAGGTGCCCTGTTTGTATGTGTGTGGCGCGCGCGACCCCGTCGGCGGCGTGGCGATCATCCAGGACTTGTGTGAAACAACACCCAACGCGCAGTTCTCACTCCTTCCTGCGGGGCATGTGCCATGGCTCGAGCATTCTGAGGCTTTCGCTGACCCCTTCTGGCGCTGGATGTCAGCAAATGGGCCAGCAGAAGCAAGCTGAAGCCTTGCATATTGCCGCTAGCAAGGCATGATGTTGCTATGAGTGAACGAGTCACGCTGCTGGGCGACATGGTCGGCTCGCGCAAGGTAGAAGACCGGCAGCACCTTCACGACCACGTCACCGGTGCGCTCGCAAGGGTGTCTGCGATCGGTGGGGAGGGTGGGTTGGCCATCACGGCTGGAGACGAGTTTCAAGGAACCTACGCCCGTCTCGGCAACGCGCTCGAGGCGGCTCTCGCCGTGCGCATGCTGCTGGAGCCAGCCATTGGTGTGCGCTTCGGGATCGGACGCGGTGACGTGACGGTTCTCGACGCCGACACCGGCGCACAGGACGGGCCCGGCTGGTGGGCGGCTCGGTCGGCAATCGAACACGTCGAGCAGGCTGCCGGTCGCACCGGCACAGGCAGCCTGCGCACGGCCTATGAAGCAAGCGAGGCAGACCCGCTGCAGTCGGCCGTCAACGCCGCGCTGGTGTGTCAGGACCTGGTGCTTGACTCATTCGATGAACGCACCTGGACTATATTGCGCGGCAGCCACGGCGGTATGACGCAACAACAGATTGCCGACGACATCGGCATCAGTCGCCAGGCCGTGCAACAGCGCCGAGCGAGCAGCGGCATACCCATGTTGCTCTCGGCCGCTGCCCATTTGGCGAGCCTGCCATGAGCGTGCTGGCCTTGGCCCTGATCAGCCTCGGAGTAGCCGACCTGTTCCGGCTACGTGCCTGGGGTCAGTCAGCTCGCGGCTCGCTGATCGGGGGTCTGGCCGGATTCGTCACCTTGACAGTCTTCGCCGTGCTCGCGGACCTCACCAGCGGCGCCGATGTCCTGCTCCTTGTCGTGGCGGCAACCACCGTGGGCGGCTGGGTGTTCACAACAACGAGTGGCAGCACCTTGCCTGCGGCCGTTCCACTCCTGGTGATGACGGGAGGTATGACGGCACTCGTGATCGGCTCGGGTGGCGCTTCCCCTGCTGGCGGCGACTTCGTCCGGTGGCTCGCGTGGACCGGCTTGCCTGCGTCTGACACCCCGGTCAGCCCAGATACGGTGTTGCTGGTGACTGGCCTGGCCCTGGTCCAGGTGGCGACCGCCAACACGGTCGTCCGGCTCGTGCTCACGCAGATCGGCGCCCTCGGACCCACGGGGTCGCCGCAGGCCTCGGATCACCTTCGCGGAGGGCGCATCCTCGGGCCGATGGAGCGGTTGATCATCCTCGGCCTGGGGCTGGCCGGTGAGGTGACGGCGGCCAGCCTGGTGATCGCCGCCAAGGGTCTCATTCGCTGGCCCGAGTTGCGACACAGTGATCTGAAGGAGTCAGACCAGGTCGGTGTCGACGCGGTGACCGAGTACTTCCTGGTCGGCAGCATGCTCAGTTGGATTCTCGCTCTGCTGGCCCTGGCGACCGCACGATTGGTATCAGGCTAAGCAGCGGTGCCGTTCGGCACCTGAACTCCACAGAACTCGATTACGTCAGTACTCGATCACATCAAGACTCGATCACATCAAGATTCGATCACATCAAGATTCGATGACGATCGGGATGATCATCGGGCGACGGCGAAGTTTGCCACCGACGAAAGAGCCCACTGTGCGGCGAATGACCTGTTGCAACTGGCGGGTGTCGTTGACGCCGCTGCGACGAGCTTTCTCCAGGGCCTCGTTCAACTGGGGGATCACCTTTTGAAAGATCTGCTCGTCTTCGGCGAAGCCGCGCGTCTGAATCTCAGGTCCCGCCGCGATCTTGCCGGTCGAGGAGTCACGCACCACGATAATCGTGACAAAGCCCTCGTCGCGCAGGATCCGCCGATCCTTCAGCAACGTCTCGGTGGTGCCGCCCACCGAGGAGCCGTCGACATATACGTAGCCGCAGTCCACCGCGCCGACAATCCGCGCGACACCGTCGAAGAGGTCCACAACGACTCCATCTTCGGCGAGCACGACCCGCTCACGACTGACGCCGGTGGTCACCGCAAGGTCCGCGTTGGCTTGCAGGTGTCGCCACTCACCATGGACTGGCATCACATTCTTGGGCCGCACGATGTTGTAGCAGTAGAGCAACTCCCCCGCGCTGGCGTGTCCTGAGACGTGCACCATGGCATTGCCCTTGTGCACCACGATCGCACCCAGTCGCGTCAGGCCGTTGATCACCCGGTACACCGCGTTCTCGTTGCCGGGGATCAGCGAAGACGCCAACAGAACTGTGTCATCAGTGCCGACCTCGATTTTGTGGTCACGGTTGGCCATCCGCGACAGTGCGGCCATGGGCTCCCCTTGCGACCCGGTGCATACCAAGACTTGCTCGTCTTCGGGCAGCTGAGCCAGCTTGCCGAGGTCAACCAAGACGCCATCGGGCACCCGCAGATAACCCAGCTCGGAGGCGATGCCCATATTGCGCAACATCGATCGCCCGACCATGGCAACCTTGCGCCCGGACGCCTCCGCTGCGTCGAGGACCTGCTGCACTCGATGGATGTGTGAGGAAAAGCAGGCCACGATGATCCGCCGCTGCGCCTGGGCAAACACACGATCGATTGCTGGGGCAATGTTGCGCTCAGCGGTGGTGAACCCCGGCATCTCAGCGTTGGTGGAGTCCACCAGGAAAAGGTCGACCCCTTCCTCCCCGAGCCGAGCAAACGCCCGCAGGTCGGTGATCCGGCCATCCAGGGGCACCTGGTCCATCTTGAAGTCCCCGGTATGCAGCACCGTCCCGCCCGCCGTTCGGATGAACACCGCGAGCGCATCCGGAATCGAGTGGTTGACGGCCACGAACTCGCAGCCGAACGGGCCGAGCTGCTCGACATCGCCCTCGGTGACACTGAGGGTATAAGGCTTGATCCGGTGCTCTTTGAGCTTCGCCTCAATCAACGCCAGGGTTAGCGTCGAGCCGATCAGGGGGATGTCCGGCTTCATCCGCAGCAGGTAGGGCACCGCTCCGATGTGGTCCTCGTGCCCGTGGGTCAGCACGATCGCCACGACGTCGTTCATCCGGTTCTCGATGTAGGAGAAGTCCGGCAGGATCAAGTCCACGCCAGGGTGGTCGTCCTCGGGGAACAACACACCACAGTCCACGATGAGCAATTTGCCGTCAGTCTCGAAGACAGTCATGTTGCGACCGATCTCGCCCAGCCCGCCGAGGGCAACCACGCGGACACCCCCGGTGCGCAGTTTCGGCGGCGCGGACAACTCGGGATGCGGGTGACTCATGCCGTGCACCCTATCCGCGCGACCGCTCCCCCACACACAGCAGCGCCGTGCACCACGACACGCAGCCGCAGGTTCGCGGGTGCCCACTCCAGATTACGATGACAGCCATGCGCGCATACCTCGATCTCTTGCAGCGGGTCCGCGACGAAGGCACGGCTAAGTCGGACCGAACAGGCACCGGCACGCTGTCAGTATTCGGGCACCAGATGCGTTTTGACCTCACCGAGGGCTTCCCGGTGTTGACCACGAAGAAGCTGCATCTGCGCTCGATCATCGGTGAGCTGCTGTGGTTCCTTCGGGGGGACACGAACGTGGCCTGGCTGCATGAGCGCAGCATCAGCATCTGGGACGAATGGGCTGACGCCGAGGGCAACCTCGGCCCCATCTACGGCCATCAATGGCGCTCGTGGCCCGCCCCGGATGGCCGGGTGATCGATCAGCTTGCTCAGGTCATCGAGGGATTGAAGACCAATCCAGATTCGCGCCGTCACATCGTTTCGGCATGGAATGTCGCCGACGTGCCCCAGATGGCATTGCCGCCATGCCACACGATGTTCCAGTTCTACGTGGCTCCCGCGAGCGCCGACGATGACGATCACCGCGGCGCCTTGTCGTGCCAGTTGTATCAACGCAGCGCAGACATCTTCCTCGGCGTGCCTTTCAACATCGCCTCTTATGCCCTGCTGACGCACATGGTTGCTCAGGTGTGCGATCTGCGGGTGGGCGACTTCGTGCATACCCTCGGCGATGCCCATCTCTATCTGAACCACCTCGAGCAAGCAGACGAGCAACTCAGCCGCCAACCGGGCGCGCTGCCACAGTTGTGGCTCAATCCCGAGATCGCCGCTATCGACAGGTTCGACGTGGCGGACGTGGAGGTGCGCGACTACGTGGCTGCTCCCTCGATCAAGGCCCCGATCGCGGTATGAGCACACCCCGGTTCACGGTTGTCCCCTCGGTGTATCTGTTCCTGCTGCGTGAGGATCCGGCGACGGGTCAGCCTCACGTGCTCTTGCAGGTGCGCCGCGGCACGCCCTACATGGATGGCTGGTGGGCCTGCGGCGCTGCCGGTCACGTTGAGCGGGGGGAGTCCGCCGCGGCGGCTGCGGTGCGCGAGGCCGCTGAAGAGCTAGCCATCGCCATCGATCCCGGCGACCTGGAGCAGGTGGCCACGTTGCACCGCACGTGCGCGCTCGATGACCCGATCGAGGAGCGGATCGATCTCTTCTTCGCTGTGCGCCAGTGGGAGGGCGAGCCCAGCGTCGCGGAGCCGGACAAGGCTGAGCAGTTGCAGTGGTGGCCGATCTGCAAACCACCCGAGCACCTCGGGCCCCACGAAGCGCAAGCCTTGGATGTGTTGCGCTCAGGGCGTGGCCCACGCGTGCTCAGCCGTGGGTTCGAGCAATCGCTCACTCTGGTTGCGGCGGTGGGCACCAATGGAGTGATCGGCGATGGTGCTGGTATGCCGTGGCACCTGCCGGATGATCTTCGCCACTTCAAGCAGGTGACCAGCGGCGGAACAATGCTGAGGGGCCGACGCACCTTCGACTCGATCGGCAGCGCACTGCCCGGCAGGCGCTCCATCGTCATCACCCGCGACCCCCACTGGCAAGCCGACGGTGTGGTCGTGGCGCACTCCATGCCTGAGGCACTGTTGGTGGCCGGAGACACCGAGGTCTTCGTGATCGGCGGCGGTGAGATCTACGCCCAGACCATCGACGTCGCCAGCCGGTTGGAGGTCACCGAGGTGGCGCAGTCACCGCAGGAGGCGAACGCGGTGCTCTTCCCCACCATCGACCCGGGCCGCTGGCGCGAGAGCGAGCGCGTCGAGCAGGACGGTTTCGACTTCGTCACCTGGTGTCGTCGATGACCGCCCAGCCGGCGAGCTCCCCCGGGTGGCGGACATTCCTGCTCCTCGCGGCCCCTGGTGTGCTGCTGGGCGTGGTAGGCGCCACCCACCCCAGCGGCCTTCGACCCGAGACCGCTCAGCACTGGTTCTGGATGCACGTCGCCGGAGTCCTGGTCTTCCCGCTGGTCGGGGTGGCGCTGGCGTGGCTGATGCGCGGCCGACGAGATCCCCTGGCCATCGGCATCGTGCTGGCCGCGTACGTTTACGCCACCTTCTACACCGCGCTCGATGTGATCAGCGGCATCGGCAACGGGTACGTCACGGCGGAGCTTGGCGACGATGCGGTGCCGCGCCCCCCGGCAATCTGGTTGGCTTTCCGGATCGGCACCAGGCTCGGCGACATCGGCGCGTGGGCGCTGCTGGCCGCAGCCGTCCTGATCACCATTGACACCCTGCTGCGTCGGGGTTTCTCCCCAGGCGCACTGGCGCCCTGCGTCGTGCTGCTCGCCGGCTCGTTCTTCTTGGGGCCCGAGCACATCTTCTGGCCGTGGGGCTCGTTGAGCTGCATCGCGATCGGAGTCGGCACCGGTTGGCTCGGCGTCCTGACGCCGCCGCAGGAGCCTGACCCCGCCTCGGGTGGACCGCGCCAGCCGCCGGCAGGCCACGCTCCGAGGAGCACCTGATGGCCACCCCTGCGACGGCTGTCTATCTCAGCCGCGGCCCAGACCGGCTCGCACC
>JBATUU010000293.1:0-10137 GCA_049671385.1 Ornithinimicrobium sp.
AGGCAGTGGTCTTCGTGCTGCCGTGCCTGAACGAGGACCGCGTGCTTGGGGCAAGCTTGTCGCGCCTCCTCGCCTACGACGACCCCAGCATGCGCATCTTGGTGGTCGACGATGGGTCGGAGGACAGGACGGCTGAAGTCGTCGAAGAGTTCGAGGACCCGCGCGTGCACCTGCTGCGACGCGCTCTGCCCCAGGCTCGACAGGGCAAAGGCGAAGCCCTCAACGCCGCCTTGGTCTATCTGCGCACCGGAGCGGTCACCACGTTCCAGGATCCCGACGACGTGATCGTCTGCGTCGTCGATGCAGACGGGCGGATGGACCCCCACGCGCTCAGCGCCGTCGTGCCCCTCTTCGCCGATACGACCCTGGGTGCGGTCCAGATCGGCGTGCGCATCAACAACCGTGAGAAGAACCTGCTGGCGCGGATGCAGGACATCGAGTTCGTTTTGTACACACAGGTCTTCCAACGAGGCCGTCGTCACATGGGCAGCGTCGGACTGGGTGGCAACGGGCAGTTCGTCCGGCTATCCGCACTGAACAGTTTGGGCGATGCTCCGTGGTCGCGTTCTCTGACTGAGGATCTGGATCTAGGTGTCCGCCTGCTGCTCGTGGGGTGGCGCACAGACTTCGAGTCGACCTGCGCCGTGCACCAGCAAGGTCTGGTCGAGCTGAGCCGGTGGCTCAAGCAACGTACCCGCTGGTTCCAGGGGCACCTACAGTCGTGGCCGCTGGTGCCTTTCGTGCTGACGGGTCTGCGTGGCCGTGCCCGGGCCGATCTGGTCTATCACCTGACCAACCCGTTCCTTCTCCTCGTGGTGTCCTTCCTCTCGGCTGCCTTCTTGTTATGGACCGGGGCGTTGGCCCTCGGCCTTGTCCTGGGCACGACCACGCCCTCGTGGTGGTGGCTGTCGGCCTACCTGGTGGCGTTCGGACCGGCCCTGCTCTTCGGTGCGGTCTACCGCAGCGCCGAACGTCAGGACGCCGACGGGTTGCCGCTCTGGCGCAGCGTGGTGGTGATGCATCTCTACGTCGGGTATGCCGTCCTGTGGTTCATCGCCGGATGGCGTGCCGTGTGGCGGATCGTGACGAGTCAGAACGGCTGGTCGAAAACCGACCGCACCGTGGAGGCCTCACCCGAGAAGGACGAATCGACCGACTCGACCACCGAGTCCGCCGTGCGAACGGACGCCGCCTGATCATGGTCCGGTCGACGCCGCGCCGGCGCTCTCGATGGATCCCGCTGCTTGCCGTGGCCGTCGGGCTATTGGGAGCGAGCATGGTGCTCGCTGCCCTCGTCACCGCCGCACCACCAGCGGCCTCCTGGGACGACGGAGAAGAACGGGGACGCTTCCGTGCCGTGTTCGATGGGTACGGCTCGATCACCGGGGACGATGAGCAGATCGTGCTCGAGCCGCAGGCAGCGACCGAGCCCGACGTCACCCACGGCGGCCTCGTGGTCACCAACGACACCTATGAGAATGTCGAGCTCGAGGTCGAGGTGCAGACCCAGCGTCAGCTGCGCGAGGGCGAACCCAACCCGTGGGAGGCGGGCTGGGTGCTGTGGAACTACACCGACAACGACCACTTCTACGCCGTCGCGTTGAAGCCGAACGGCTGGGAAATCTCCAAGCAGGACCCGGCGTACCCAGGCAAACAACGCTTCCTGGCCAGCGGCTCCGATCCAACCTTCCCGGTGGGTACGAAGCACACAGTGAAAGTCGAGCACCGCGGCGCGACGATGACGGTCAGCATTGATGGTCGGGTTTTGGACACAGTGGTCGACGACGAAAAGCCCTACCGCCGTGGTGCGGTGGGCTTCTATACCGAAGACGCGCTCGTGCGCTTCAGCAACCTCGAGACGACCGATAGCTAGTACCGCCGGTAGCTCAGGCAACCGATCTTTACCTTTCAACATCAACCGAGGAGTACCCATGTCCGTTGAGTCTCACGCTCAGCCCATTGTCGTGATGGCGATCTACGGCACCCGACCCGAAGCCATCAAGATGGCGCCGCTGGTGTTGGCGCTGCGGGAGGATCCGCGTTTCGCGGTCCGCGTGGTGGTCACCGGGCAGCATCGCGAGATGTTGGATCAGGTCAACACTGTCTTCGGGATCGTGCCGGACGTGGACCTGGACATCCACGCGGCCGGTCAGACCCTCAGTCAGATCACCACCCGCACCCTGGAGGGCTTGTCCGCGGTGCTGACCGACGAGCGGCCGGATGCGGTGCTCGTGCAAGGGGACACCAGCACTACGTTCGTCGGCGCGCTGGCTGCGTTCTACGCCGGAGTGCCCGTCGTCCATACCGAGGCGGGGCTGCGCACCGGCAACCCCACCTCGCCCTTCCCCGAAGAGATCAACCGCCGGCTGACCGCTCAGATGGCCACGCTGCACTTGGCGCCGACGGCAACCTCCCGAGCCAACCTGATCGCCGAGAACGTCCACCCCGACACCATCGTGGTGACCGGAAACTCGGTGATCGACGCGCTGCTCCTGACCGTCAGCACCGAGCCGCAGGTCAGCAACCCCGAGCTGGCCACCTTTTTAGGTCGTGGGCGACCCATGGTGCTGGTCACCGCCCACCGTCGCGAGTCCTGGGGTGAGCCATTGCGCCAGGTCGGCGCCGCCCTGGCCCGACTCGCCGCTACCTACCCTCAGGTGGATTTCGTCTTTCCGGCCCACCGCAACCCACTCGTGCGCGAGGCCATCGTGCCGCAGGTGCACGAGTGTGCCAACGTCCTGGTCACCGAACCCGCACCGTATGCCGAGTTCTGTGCCCTGCTGGAGCGGGCGCACCTGATCCTGACTGATAGCGGTGGCGTGCAGGAGGAGGGCCCTTCGCTCGGCAAGCCCGTGTTGGTCATGCGGGATACCACGGAGCGTCCCGAGGCGGTGACGGCCGGCACCGTACGCCTGATCGGCACCGGCGAGCAGGACATCGTCGATGCGGTGACCGAGCTGCTCACGGATGACGCTTCCTACGTGGCGATGGCTCATGCGCTGAACCCCTACGGCGACGGACAGGCGGCTCATCGCACGGTGCAGGCCCTGGCCCGTCACTTCGGGCGGGGGACGGGCGTGGATGAGTTCACGGTCGGCCAGATCGACGAGGCTCCGGTTCGAGGAGAGCTCGTCCATGGTTGAGCGCTATACCGCCCGCCCCGAGGTGCCCACCTCCTCGATGGGTCGCCGACACCGCGCGGTCTGGATGGTGGCTATCGCCGCTGCCTTCGGCTTGGCCGCATGGGTCGTGCTTGGTCTGGGTCAGTTCAGTGTCCAACCGGGGCAGCAGTCGAACCTAGCCCAGCGGTACGCCTCCGGCGAGCAGCAGATACAAGACTCACGTGAGATGCAGTCGCTGTCCGGTGACGGGTCCGACGGCATCTGGGGCCGTGAAGGAGGCACTTCCACCCTTGTCCTGTACGACACTGCAGGGACCGCCACACAGAAGGGGGACGCGGAAACCGACGCCATCGTCTCGGGAAACCTAGCCACGCACTTCGGTCAGGTCGAGGCCCTGCCGATGGCCGAATACACCGCCGCAATGATGCGCAGCTACGACGCGGTCGTCTACGTCAGCTCGAATGAAGCGCAGAGGATCCCGCGTTCGTTCTACGACGACATGATCGGTGGCAGTACGCCGGTGCTCTGGGCCGGTGCCAACATCGCCGAGTTCGACAGCGGAGACGCAGCGTTGACGGCGCGCTTCCAAGCGAATTATGGGTGGGACCCCGCGTCCTCGGTCGATACCGGCGAGGAGGCCGTCTCCGAGGTCCGCTATGGCGGCCAGGCATTGACCCGCCAAGCTGAGGGAGCCCCTTCAGTGCTGGTGCCTGAGATCACGAGCCCGGAGCAGGTTGAGGTGCTGGCTACGATGCCCGACGTCGATGAGCGTCCCTGGGCGATTCGCTCGGACAACCTCACCTTCATTGGTGAGGTGCCCTTGAGCTATGTCGATGAGTCCGATCGATACCTCGCCTTTGCAGACATGTTCTACGACCTGCTTGCTTCGCAAACCGAAGCGGTGCAGCAGGCGTCTATCCGCCTCGAGGACGTCGACGCTGGTGCTGACCCCGCCGAGCTGCGCGCCATCGCCGACTACTTGTCTAGCAAGGACATTCCCTTCCAGGTCGCCGTTGTTCCCGCACGGATCGCCAAGACCGACGACCCCGAGTCCGCAGACCGCATCGGCTTGGGGCTCCAGGACAAGCCAGAGGTGCTCGCAGCCCTGAAGTACATGACCGAACGTGGTGGCACCTTGATCCATCACGGGACGACGCACCAATACCAGAGCCTGGACAACCCATACAACGGCAGCTCCGGTGCTGACTTCGAGTTCTTCCGCGCCAAGTGCAGCGCCACGCAGTCAGAGCCGTACGAGATCGAGCCGTGCACGAACGACTCGTACGTCGTGACCACCGGACCCGTTGGTTCGGACGGGGTCGAGCAGTGGGTGCAGCGACTGAACGAGGGGCGCGAGCTGTTCGTTCAGGCGGGCTTGGACGAACCTACGATCTTCGAGACACCGCACTATGCCGCCTCCGCGAACGCATACCGAGCCATGGACGAGGTCTACAACACCAGATACGAGCGTTCGCAGTACTTTCCCGGGCAGCTCAGCGGGACCACGTTGCAGCAGGACCGCGGAGTGGGGCAGTACTTTCCGTTCCGAGTGCACGACTTCTACGGCTCCACCGTGTTGCCGGAGAACTTGGGTAACCCAACGCAGAACGAACAGAACGGAAACGAGATTCGTGATCCGCAGCTGATCGTGGACAACGCCGAGAAGAACCTCGTCGTCCGCGAGTCCACGGCGAGCTTCTTCTACCACCCGTTTCTGGGTGTCGATCCGCTGCGCGAGGTCGTCGAGGGTATCGAAGGGCTCGGCTATACCTTCGTCCCCGCGGCTGATCTGAAGTAGGTCACCGCGATCGGTGACTTCCTCTCACGCGGCGCTTTCCTGGCGCCGGGGTGGTTGATCTTCGGCCGGGAGCAGAGCGACCTCGGTGCCGATGCGTGCGCGCAGATCCATCAGCGTGAGGATGTGCATCTCCTCGCTCGGTAGGTGGAGCTGACACAGCGCACGTACCGGCGCGAAGCCTTTCGGAAGAGCGCTATGGCTCTGGACATCACGAGTGGTGCCCAAGTGATCGATTCGGAATTGCGGATGCGTGAGGTACATCGCTTCGCTGGGAGCACCAGCGTGCGATGGACACTGTGAACAGTGCTGAGGCAGTTCGATCCGAACGATGCGCTGCCGCTGAGCGCGAAAGCCGTGCTCGTACTCCAGCACCTCGCCGTCCAGGTCGGCGCTCAGAAGCCCATACAGGTCCTGTGGTCGGTTCACGTGGAGCTCATGCAGCAACTCCACTGCCTGGCTGCGATTCTTGAAGGCATAGAAACCACACACGCAATCCAAGCCCGGGGGTGTGCACCGCGATCGAAGGCACGCTGCTTGGTCATCGACGTCATAGCGAACATCCAGCACGCCCATCAAGTAGGCGTTGCGGTCACCAGAGACGATCTGCGCGATCTTGTATCCCCGGAACGGATTGTCGGTGACCTCTGTTGGCGTCGCCGACCAGAGTGCATAGCGACGTTCGCGCCGCGCGGCGCGCCGCGCGGCGTACACCCATGCCGGCAATGGCAACAACACGAGCATCGCGATGAGGAGCTCCATGCTGCGCCGCGAACGTCCTAGTCGCGCTCAGTAGGCGATGAGACCGGCTCTGTCGATGCTGGCTCTTGAACGGTAGAGGCCGATGATGTGCGCGTGCGCTCGACCGGTGCGGGGGGCGGGGCCTCGTGAGCCGACTCCTGCGGGCGGCGGACAACATGCCGTGCGACTGGACGTCCTAGTTCCATGATCATTCCCGGTGTAGTTCGGTGAAGAGTTGACCCGACCTAGTATCGCATTTGTCCCCGTCGGAAGACTGTGCGGTAGCTGACAGCCAGTGCTCCTCCGGTGGTGGGTGAGATAGGAAGTGAGTCATGGCCTGGGTATAGGCGTAGGCGCCGGCCTGACCGAAGACCACGGTGTCACCGGTCTGCAGGTCGGCTGGAAGGGTGCCGGTGCCCAACCTGTCCAGTGATGTGCACAATGGCCCGGCCAAAGTGAAGTCGACAACCTCGTTCGTTGACTCGGTCGACGCGTGCTCAGCAGGCACGTGGAGCGCATCCGAGGCCCTCGGGCGAATTACCTGCGTCGGGAACGACTGCCCAGTCATCAGCGGGCGCAGCAGGTGGTTGATGCCGCCTTCGAGCATGGCGAATGCAACGCCGCGGCTGATCTTGGTGCGCACCACTGCGGCGGCGTAGACCCCGCACGGTCCCGACAGCCAACGACCTGGCTCCAGCACCAAGCGGCCGGTGAACCAGGGGTTGTCGTGCAACAGGTGGCCCAGACCGGCGCCCAGTGCAGTGATGTCCAGGTCATGCTCTATCTCGCCGCCGGCATATCGGATCCCCAGGCCTCCGCCGATGTCAATCAACTCAATAGTGATGTTGTGCTCATGCTGCATCGTGGACGCGATCCGCAGGGCCGTCGCGTGGTTGGCTAGCAGCACGTCGGCATCCAGTTCGTTGCTGGCCGCAAAGACTTGCAGACCCGCGATGCGGACGCCCTCGTAAGCGCTGGCCTCGTGGATGAACTGAGCTAGGTCTTCCTCGTCGACACCGAAGGCAGAGGGTCCACCTCCACCGATGATGCTGGCCCGCTCGCTAACCCCTGAGGCCGGATTCACCCGGACGTTGATGGCCAGCGGTGGGGCGCTCGGCCCGCTCCGGCGGCGGTGGAGGGCATTGATCCGCTCGATGTCCTCGATGCCATCGACTTGAATCCTGGCGCCGATGTTCAAGGCTGCAATGAGGTCTCGCTCGCTCTTCGCCGGCCCAGCAAAGACTACTTTCGGCTGCGCAGATGCGCTGATCACCCGGTCAACCTCACCCGCCGAGGCACAGTCGAACCACGCCCCGAGCCGGGCAAAGGTCGCCAGCAGCGGAGCGCCGGGATTGGACTTCACCGCATACGCCAGGTGAACCCTTGCCGGCAACGCTTCCCGGAGCCCGCGGAAACGCTGGGCAGCCATGTCGAGGTCATAGACGAACGCGGGCGTCTGGATCCCCGGCCTCGCTTCAACTGAGTCAGAGCCTAGGAACAGGGTATGCAAACGCTCACGATCGAAGGCGAACAGGGACTCACTCATCACTGCGGTGTCCTTCGTTGAAGGTGGCGATGCGTGCCAAACCCTCGACGAGCTCGTCACGCGGACCACCGACGCTGATCCGCACCCGTCCGGCACCGGCGGACCCGAAGGCCGACCCCGGCACGACACTGACGCCACCGTGGTCGCGGAGTCCGATCGCCCATCCGTCACAGCGTTGCGACAGCAGTGGCACCGGCACCCAGCTATAGAAGCCGCCGGCTGGCCTCACATCAGTCAGGCCTGCGGGAGCATGCTGCTCAAAGAGATCCCAGCGGGCACGCAACTCCTCACCTGAGTGCTTCAAGACCTGGTCGCTGTCGGCGAGCAAGGCGGTCGCCGCCACTTGACTGGGCATCGCGGGAGCGGTGTTCATGGCGTTGTGCACCAACGTCGCTGGCGCCAGCAGTTCCGGTGGCCCGCTAGCCCATCCGACGCGCAGTCCGGGAGCAGCCCACGCCTTGCTCACGGACTCGGTCACAATCGGACGTTCACTGACCGACCGAACACTTGGCTGGATGTCCTGTGTCGGTAGTTCTCGATAAACCTCATCGGACAGCACGATGATGTCGCGCTGCTCGCACATCTCGACCACCCTGCTCAACTCAGTCACGCTGGCGCCTCCTCCCGTGGGGTTGCTCGGGTGATTCAGCACCAACATCGCAGGATGCTGCCCCGTCTGGCGCAGACGATTCTCGAGGGCATCAATCAGTGCGGAAGCATCGAGTGAGCCATCAGCGGCCAGGGGATACTCGCAGGTGATGCCGCCAGCCAGGTGGACCAGCGTGCGGTAGGCAGGGAAGCCGGGATTCGGCACCCATACCTGGTCACCTGCTCGCACGTGGGCGGTGATGACGGCAAACAGGGCGGCTTGACTGCCAGCGGTGATCATGAGGTGTTCATCGCTCACCTCGAGCCGCGCTCGGAGGACGGCCCGCAACTCCGGCATTCCCTGATTAGGTCCGTACGCGCACCGCCCGACCTCGCCCGCCCACCTCGCGAGCGCTTCCCGCGCGTTGTGCGGCAGTGACCAGCCCGGCTCGCCCAGGGCCAACGAGATGTTGCCATCCGGTGCGGCTGCCGCGAAGGAGCGGATCAGCGAGGTTGACAATCCGTGCGTACGCGGCGGGGGCTGCGGCGCCGCGCTCATCGCGCAGTCCTCACCGGAGAGCGTCTTCGAGCACCACCGCGGCCGACGTCCGCTCGTCTCGATACTTCACAATGCACGGTGCATACAACGACAGCCCGTGCTTGTGAGCGAAATCACCGGCAGCCGGACGCGAGCCAGGGACGACGACGGCTCCACTGGGCACCTCACCAACAACCGTGCGCCCGTGCACGAGGTCGTACATCGTGGTGGTCGCCGTCAGGGTCACGGCTGGCGCCAAGACCGCTCGGGCTCGGACGACGACACCCTCGAACAAACCGCACTGGGCGCCGATGAATGCGTCATCTTCGACCACAACAGGCCGGGCCCCGATGGGCTCCAGGACACCGCCCAGTTGGGCGGCCGCCGACAGGTGTACTCCCGTGCCGACCTGGGCACAGGAGCCCACCAGGACGTGAGAGTCGATCATCGAGCCGGCCGCGACATACGCCCCGACGTTGACATAGCTCGGCGGCATCATCACAACCCCGGCGCTGACGTGGGCGCCGCGTCGGACGGAAGACCCACCGGGAACCACCCGGACGCCATCTGCGCTGGTGAACCGGCGCGCCGGCACCATTGATTTGTCGACCGCACCACCTGGCCAGTCCGGTAGGTCGACCAATGTGCTCAAGGCGAAGGCTGACAGCACCACATGCTTGACCCACGGCTGTGCTAGCCACGTGCCGTCCGGCTGGGGGAGTGCGGCCCGGATCCTTCCGGCCTCCAATTCCTGCAGCGCGTGCTCGACAGCAGGCACCGCGCCGGGATCGGCGGTGATCTCATCCAGCGGTCGAGAGAAGAAGTCGTCTAGCGCATTCAATGGAAGGGTCGCCGTGCTCACGATGCTGCGCCGGCGAGCCCGCGCACCTGGTTGAGCTCCAGACCGGCTACTGCCTCGTGCACAGCCGACCACGTGCGCGGCTCTGCTGCTGCCAGCGGGGCGCGCACCATGCCCGTTCCGATCCCGATTGCTGCGAGTCCTGCCTTGACCGGCACCGGGTTGGTCTCGACGAACATGGCCGACATCAACGGCGTCAATCGGGACAGTCCGTGGCGCGCCCCCACCAAATCGGAGCTCATCGCGCGCTCCACCATCGCGGCGGTCTGCATCGGGGCCACATTGGCGCACACTGAGATCAAACCGCGAGCGCCCACGGCGATGGCTGGCAGAGCGAGATCATCGTCACCGGCGATCACATGCTTGCCGACGGGCGCCTGCTCGCACATCGCGCTGATCTGGCGCAGATCTCCGGACGACTCCTTGATGGCCACGATCTGCGGTATCTCCCAGAGCCGGCCCAGCGTGCTGGGGTCGAGGTTCACGCCGGTGCGTCCAGGCACGTTGTAGGCGATGATCGGCATCCCCGGCACCTCGTCGGCCACTCGCTGGAAGTGGGCGATCAGACCAGCCGGTTGGGGCTTGTTGTAGAACGGCGTGACGACCAGCAAACCGTCTGCCCCGGCGTCATGGGCCGCTCGGGCCAAATCGCATGTCCGCTCGGTGTCCTGATGTCCAACCCCGACGACGATCGGCAGGTCGCCGGCACACCTGCGCGCCATCTCGATCAAGGCGGTGCGCTCCTGGTCGGTGACCGTCGCCGCCTCGCCGGTGGACCCGAGGACCACCACGTAGTCCACGCCGCCAGAGCGCACGTGTTCAATCAAGGAGCGGAACGCCGGATAGTCGACGGCCGGCCGTTGCGGGCGGGCCTGCTTGTCCAACGAGGCACGGTGGGCCTCCCTCACCCGATCAGCCGGAGTGCCAGGCGCGTGAAAGGGGGTGGCC